>NZ_JANKBY010000297.1:0-4676 GCF_024621905.1 Terrisporobacter muris | reverse complement strand
ATAATATAAGTGAGAGTATATTGAATTATTTTGAGTGTGATTCAACAGCTATATTATTAGTGAATAAGGAAAAATCAGGGTTTGACTATATTGTAGAATGTGGACTATCGGAAGAGTATAAATTACATGATGAATTGATGAAAATGAGTTTATACAATATAGATAATTTGATTGAAAAAAAATATTTAAATACTATTAATAATATTAAGGATATAGAAAATGAAATACTAAGAAATTATATGTATAAAAACAATATCCAAAATATTGGAATATATAATATAGAATTTAATGGTGAAACCTTTGGATATTTACTAATAAAATCCTTAGAAAATAATACATTAAAATTTAATAAATATGATTACTTAAAAACAATTTCAGAAAACACAGCAATCATAATAAAGAGTTATATATTATCTGAAGAATTACAAGAAGAGTTTGATAAACGTAAGGAAATAGAAAGTGAACTAAAACTTTTTTTAGATATTTCAGTAGACTTAATAGCAAGATGTGACTCAAATGGAAAATTTGAGTATGTCAATAAAAACTGGATTAAGACATTAGGTTGGAATGAAAATGAGTTATTAGACATGAATATATTAGATTTAATTCATGAGGATTTTAAAGAAAAGTATTTAGAAATAATTAATAGTAATAAAAATGATATGGGAAGTATAAAGATTAAATTAAGATGTGCAAATAACATTTATAAATGGGTAGAATTAAATTATAAGCTTGTTAAATTAGAAGATAAAATTATAATTACAGTAAAAGATATAAGTGATCAAAGAAAGCAAGAGAAAGAAAGAAAATTGCTTGAAGAAGCAGTTCATATAGAAAGTCTAAAAAATGAATTCTTTGCAAATATATCTCATGAATTTAGAACTCCACTTAATATAATTTTAGGTACAATGCAACTTATGAAGCGTAATATAGATAATAATAAAATAACTTGGGATAGTAGTTTAAAATTAGAAACTCATATAGATTACATAAAACAAAATTCATATAGATTATTAAGACTAGTAAATAATCTCATTGATATTACTTCCCTAGATTCTGGTTACTATAAGTTACAATTAGGAAATTATAATATAGTTGATGTAGTAGAAAATATAACTTTATCTGTAGCTCAGTATATTAAAGATAAAGGCTTAAACTTAATATTTGATACAAACTGCGAGGAAAAAATAATATCTTGTGATCCAGATAAAATTGAAAGAATTATGCTAAATTTATTATCTAACGCTATAAAATATAGCAAAGAAAATGGGGACATATATGTAGAATTATCTGTTGATGACGAAAAAATTAAAGTACTTGTTAAAGATAATGGATTAGGAATATCACAAGATAAAGTGGATGTAATTTTTGATAGATTTAAGAGAATTGATACTAAATTAAACAGAAAATGTGAAGGAAGTGGTATTGGTTTATCTTTAGTAAAATCTCTTGTAGAATTGCACCATGGCAATATATACGTAAAAAGTGAATTGGGAGTAGGTTCGGAGTTTATGTTTGAATTGCCAGTTAATATTATAGGAGAAGAACCCAGTATTATCTTAGAAAGAGAAATCTCGAAAAGTTGCCAAATAGAGAAGTGCAATATAGAGTTTTCGGATATATACTCATAATAATTTAACTAAACTTTAACAAATAAAAACTTGCATAAAATTTAATTTATGTTTATAATGTTTACAAATAAGAAAATTCCCGTGAAGGGGAGTAGCTTTCACATTATTGTGATAATCAGTCGTCAGAACGGAGTAAAATCCCGGTTGATTAGCGAGTTTAAACTTGTTAGCAAGACCTTCAGAGTAGTTTTATCTACTTTGTTGGTCTTTTTTTATTACAAATTATCACTTTTATTTAATAAAATCTAGAAATTGCTAGATATATTACGAAAAGTTAGTTTTATAATAATTGGGAGGAAATTATATGTTTTACAAGGAAACAAGTGAAAAAGCTATAAGACATTTTGATTCTAGCTTAGAGGGATTATCTCAAATGGAGGTTATGAAAAGGTTAAAGAAAAATGGATTAAATGAACTTAGAGAAAAAGAAAAGACACCAACTTGGAAGTTATTTTTAGAAAGTTTTAAAGATCCATTAGTAATAATACTTTTAGTTGCAGCTTTAGTACAAATATTTTTAGGAGAAGTGGTAGAATCAGTAATTATATTTGCCGTACTTATATTAAATTCTATTCTAGGTGTAGTTCAAACTAAAAAAGCAGAAGGGTCTTTAGATAGTTTAAAGCAATTATCAGTACCAAATGCAAAAGTAATTAGAGATGGACTTAAAATCACAGTTCCATCAAAAGATTTAGTAGAGGGAGACATTGTTGTTTTAGAAGCTGGAGATTATGTGCCAGCAGACGGAAGAATAATTGAAGCTCAAACTTTTAAAGTAGTAGAAGGTATGTTAACTGGAGAAAGTGAGCCAGTGTTAAAACATGAAGATAAAATAGATGAAGAGTGTGCTTTAGGGGATCAAAAGAACATGGTATTTAGTGGTTCTATGGTTGTTTATGGTAGAGCAACTTATGTAGTTACTGCATGTGGTATGAAAACTGAAATAGGAAAAATAGCAGATTTATTAGATAATGCAGAAAACAAAGAAACACCACTTCAGAAGAAGCTTGATGATTTTGGAAAAAAACTTGGTGTTGGTATAGTTATATTAGCAAGTTTAATTTTCTTAATTCAAGTTATTAGAGGGGCAAATGTGGCTGATTCATTTATGTTTGCTATTGCAATAGCAGTCGCAGCAATACCAGAAGCTTTATCTTCAATAGTAACTATTGTCTTGGCTAAAGGTACAAATACAATGGCTAAAAAACAAGCAGTTATAAGAAAATTACCAGCAGTCGAAACTTTAGGTTCAACAAGTGTAATATGTACTGATAAAACTGGAACACTTACACAAAACAAAATGACTGTTGTTGACTTTTATATGTATGGCGATGAAGAAAAAGTATTAGCAACTGATATAGGTGAAGAAATAGCTTTATCTAGTAACGATGATATAGCATCAACACGTGACCAAAATGAAAGTGAAATAGCTTTAACTTTAGCATCAACTTTATGTAACGATTCAGATATAACAGATGAGGGTGTGGAAATAGGAGATCCAACAGAGGTTGCTCTTATAAATCATGCAGATAGAAATAATATAAACTATAAAGTATTAAGAGAAAGATGCAATAGATTAAATGAGCTACCTTTTGACAGTGATAGAAAATTAATGTCTACAATAAATCAGGTAGAAGATAAAGTATACATGTTCACGAAGGGTGCTCCAGATGTGATTTTTAATAGATGTAAATATGTATTAGATGATGGGGATGTAGTAGCAATTAATGATGAAATTATAAATCAATTTAAAAAGGCAAATGAAGATTTCTCAAATAAAGCACTAAGGGTTTTAGCATTTGCTACAAAGGAAATTGAAGATAAAAACTTTGTTCCTACATTGGAAGATGAAGATGAGCTTATTTTAATAGGACTAATGGCAATGATTGATCCACCTAGAGAAGAGGTTTACGAAGCAGTAAAAGAAGCAAAAGAATCTGGAATAAAAACAGTAATGATAACTGGGGATCATAAAACTACTGCAGCAGCCATAGGTAGAGATATAGGAATAATGGAAGAAAATGATTTAGCTCTTACAGGTAAGGAGCTAGATGATTTAACTGATGAAGAGCTTGATGAAAAACTAGAACATATTTCAGTTTATGCCAGGGTTTCTCCTGAAAACAAGATAAGAATAGTAAAAGCTTGGCAGAAGAAAAATAAAATAACTGCCATGACAGGAGATGGTGTCAACGATGCCCCAGCACTTAAGCAAGCAGACATAGGTATAGGAATGGGAAGTGGAACAGAAGTTGCGAAAGATGCTTCTGCCATGGTACTTTTAGATGACAATTTTGCTACCATAGTAAATGCCATCGAAGTGGGTAGAACAGTTTACAATAATATTAAAAAATCAATCACCTATTTATTTTCTGGAAATTTAGGTGGAATAATTGCCATATTATTTGCAGTTATTGCAGACTGGTCAAATCCATTTACTACATTACAATTATTATTTATTAACTTGGTAACAGATTCTCTACCAGCTATAGCTTTAGGTTTTGAACCACCAGAAAAAGGAATTATGAAAAATCCTCCAAGACATCCTGATGAAAGTATTTTAGCTGGAGGAACTTTAAAGACTGTATTATTTAGAGGTAGTGTAATAGGTATTGTTACAATATTTGCTCAATATATAGGACTTCTTGAATCGCCTGAAATGGGAACAGCGATGGCTTTTGCAACACTTACACTATCTAGAATAGTTCAGACATTTGCATCAAGATCAAATACTGAAACAATATTTAGCTTAGGTATTAGCAGTAATAAATATGCATTAGGTGCAGTTTGTATTTGTTTAGTAATGTTTTCTTTAACATTATTACCTTTTATGAGAGGGATTTTTGCTATGCCAATGTCATTTGATATAATAAGTTTAGGTATTTCCTTTGGTCTTGCTATAGTTGCAAGTTTAGTTATGGAAGTTAGTAAAAAATTATAAACATATAATTAAAAAACTGGTGACTTTTTAGTCATCAGTTTTTTTATCAATTAAGTTACTTATTTTTTATTTAATTAATCAATAGATAAGGGGTCATTTCAAAC
>NZ_JANKBY010000296.1:0-4725 GCF_024621905.1 Terrisporobacter muris | reverse complement strand
TCCTAAATAATCCCATATATTTTTGAAATCAACTTCTATGAAATCATAAGGTAATCTTTGTTCTATTCCAGCTATGGCATCATTAATTGAGTTATATGCTTTTAATAAAGCATCCTTGTGTCTAGAGATGGCCTTTTTAGTAGGAGGATTAATTTGTTGTATTGGTCAAGGTATTAATGATTTTTATATGAAAATTATTAATTTAGACAAGCTAGCAGCATCTTCTGCTACATCAATGACATTAATTTTTCTAGGAGCATTTCTTACAGGATTGGGAGTGTATGACCTTATAGGAAAAAGAGCTGGAGCTGGATCAATTATCCCTATAACAGGATTTGCGAACTCAATTGTATCTCCTGCTATGGAATTCAAAAAAGAAGGATATGTAACAGGTGTAGGCGCAAATTTATTTAAAATAGCAGGGCCGGTGTTAGTATATGGAATTTCATCATCCATAATATGCGGACTACTATATTATTTCATTAAATTAATTTTTTAATAAATTAGAAATTAATATTTGAAGGATGTGAAATTATGAATAAAAAAAGAATTGGAAAAAGAACTATAAGATTAAATAATATGCCTACTATTATTGCTGCATCATCCATAGTAGGACCTAAAGAAGGACAAGGACCTTTAAAAGATAAATTTGATTTAATTTTATCTGATGACTTATATGGTGAGAAAACTTGGGAATTGGCAGAAAGCAAAATGGTACAGACAGTTATGGAAATGAATGTTAAAAAGGCTAATAAAACATTGGAAGATGTGGATTTTCTCTTTGGCGGTGATTTAATAAATCAGTTATTTCCAGCCTCATTTGCAGCTAGAGAATTGGGTGTGCCGTTTTTTGGTATATATGGGGCATGTTCCACAATGGCTGAGGGAATGTGTCTAGGATCAATGGCCATAGATGGAGAATATGCTAAATACGTACTATGTGGGACATCTAGTCATTATTGTACAGCTGAGAGACAGTTTAGATTTCCTCTAGAATTGGGAAATCAAAAACCTATGACAGCTCAATGGACAGTTACAGGTGCTGGTGGTGTTTTATTAACTAAAGAAGGCAAAGGTCCTAAAATAAAATATATTATACCTGGAAAAGTTATAGACAAGGGGATTGATGATGGAAATAATATGGGTGCAGCTATGGCTCCAGCAGCAATAGATACCATATATTCATATTTCCAAGACACAAAAGACGATCCTAATAGTTTTGATATTATAGCTACTGGAGACTTAGGCAAACTGGGAAAACAGATAGTTATAGATTTATTAAAAGAAATGAAGTTAGATATATCTAAAGTATACACAGACTGTGGTATAGAAATTTTTGATTTAGAAGAGCAAGATGTACACTGCGGAGGTAGTGGATGTGGATGTTCAGCTACAGTATTTTGTTCGTATATATACGATAAATTGATCAAAAAAGAATTTAATAAAGTCATGTTGGTATCAACAGGTGCTTTATTATCTCCAACAAGTACGCTTCAAAAGCAAACTATACCGTCAGTAGCTCATGGAGTAGTAATTGTAAATGAATAGGAGGAATGGCTTATGTTATTAGAATATATAAAAGTATTTATAGTTGGTGGTCTAATATGTGTAATAGCTCAGATAATGATGGATTACTTCAAGATGCAGACGCCCTATGTAATGGTTACTTATGTAAGTCTAGGAGCTATTTTAACATTTTTAGGAGTATATGAACCTATAGTTAAATTTGGTGCATCAGGTGCCACAGTACCTATAATAGGTTTTGGATATTCTTTAGCAAAAGGTGTTATGAAAGGAATAGAAACAGATGGATTTTTAGGAATATTTACAGGAGGAGTAATTGCTACAGCAGGGGGAGTGGCAGCTGCAATATTCTTTGGATATATAATATCTGTAATATTTAATCCTAAGACAAAACCTTGATAAAAAAACTTCCTTATTAATAAGGAAGTTTTTTATTGGTTTATTTATTCATTAACTTGTTCAGTATTTTCTGTTGGATTATCTACTGGTGTATCTCCTGAGTTATTCTCATTGCCTCCACCATTGTTATTATCACCATTATTATTGCCACCGTTGTTATTACCGCCTGTATCTTCAGGAGGGGTTGGCTCTTCTGGTGTTTCTGTATTATCTTCTTCTGGAGGAGTATCACCATCACCAGCGTTATCAGTATTTGGTTGCTCTTCCTTAGGCTTATTATTTTGAACTGGAGGAGCTTGAGTAGTTGCACGTTGAGGATATGTTCCTTCAATAAATGCAGCATTTACACCATAAGATGAAGTTCCGCCATCTACTGGATTTATTTTAGTAAAGTAAACGCCATCAGGCTTAGTAAACTTTTCTACAGGTGTTAAGTTTTTATGAATAGGAGTCATAACACTTGACCAAAGTGAAGCTGCTGTAGAACTTGTTCCCATAACACTTTGTCTTTTTTCTCCTGTTCCAGCATCGTCACCTATATATGTTGCACCAACATAGTATGGAGTATAACCAACAAACCATGCATCTAAGGCATCGTTAGTAGTACCAGTTTTACCTGCAACAGCCATATTGTTTATAGCTGCCCTTTTACCAATTCCTTCTTTAACAACGGCTTGAAGCATATCGGTTATAACATAAGCAACATCTTCACTTACAACTCTGTTTTCTTGTGGATTAGCTTTTACTAATAAATTACCATCAAAAGTTGTAATAGTAGTAAATACTGTTGGCTCTATATAAGTACCACCGTTAGCTAGAGTACCAAAAGCAGCAGCCATTTCTAGTGGAGATATACCATAAACCATACCACCTAAAACTAAAGAAGGGAAGTTTCTATCTGTATAACTTTCTTCTTTTGTTTTACTATCTAATAATGTAGTTATACCAAAGTTTTTAAGGTAATCCATCATTACATCAGTAGCTTCAAAATACGAATCTCCCAATGTTTCAGCAACTTTTACCGCAATAGGATTTGATGACATGGCTAAAGCTTTACGCACACTCATCATACCAGATCCAGCGGTAGTAGTTTTCGGATTCCATGCTTTGTTTTTATCGAATTTATATCCACCTCTTGCATCACTAAATGCATTAGATTGCGTAGTTTCTAAAGTATCTATAGCAGGAGTATAAACTGATAAAGGTTTTATAGTTGAACCGGGTTGTTTTGGTGTAGTTGCTCTGTTTAGAGTTCTCTTACCTTTAACATATCTACCACCTATTAATGACTTAATTTGTCCTGTTCTGTAATCTAATATTACCATAGCTGATTGAGGTTGAACTATTCCATCAGCACCAGTTCTAGAATTAGGGAAATTGGCTTCATTATTGTATTGTGTTTCTAGATTTTTTTGCATACCAGAATCTATAGTTGTATAGATTCTAAGTCCACCATTATAGTACATATTTTGTGCTTCTTCTTTAGTATAGCCTTGTTCCATTAAAGAATCTACTACTTCAGAGTAAACATAATCTTCTACAGAAGAAACAACAGTTTCCTTAGTTTTTGGCAGATTTATTTCAATTGGTTTAGCTACTTCTTTATCATATTCTTCTTGTGTAATATATCCAAGTCTTAGCATTTTTGCTAAATTTGCCTTTTGTTTTTCTTTAGCAGCTTCTCTTGGTACTGCTTTTCTAACAACAATAGTTTTTTTCTTTAATTGAGTATATGTGTCAGAATCAATTAAACGCCAAGAATATAGCTTATCAATCATTTGTAATTCTATTTCAGTTGGTTCATCTAAGTCATCATCTGTAGTATTAGTATAGAATAACAATTTGTTTTCTAAATCTTCCTTAGTTTCAGAACCATTTAACTTGTCTGTTGTATAAGGCGAATACTTGCTTGGATTATTAGTAGCAGCCATTAATAAAGCAGCTTCACCAATAGTTAAATTTTTTGCTTTTTTGTTGAAATATCCTTGAGATGCAGCCTCAGCACCATATAAACCTCTACCTGCATAGAAGTTGTTCAAATAAGCAAGTAAAATATCTTCTTTAGATACTGTTTTACTCATTTCAAAAGCATAGTAAATATCTTTTATTTTACGAGTAATACTTTGTTCTTGAGATGTGATTAACATCTTTGAAACCTGCATTGGTATTGTTGAACCACCTTGTTTATTACCCATAAGAGTGTTAAATACAGAACGTAATAGACCTTTCATGTCTACACCATTGTGTTCATAAAAACGCTCATCTTCTGCTGCAACTAGAGCATGTTGTAAATTTATACTTATATCACTTAAATCATTCATAGGTTCCTTCTTGTTAGAAGTTTGTGCTTTTGCTAATAAATTACCATCAGCATATAAAATTTCTGTTGTTTGGTATGTTTTCTTATCTAAGTAAGCTTTATTAATAGTCTCAGTATTTCTAAGTGAAGCAAACACAATACCAGATCCAGCTGCCACACCTACAACTAAAAGTACTAGAAATACTAGAGCTACTGTTTTAACACCTTTAAATCTCCCAGAGCTTTTCTTGTTAGAAGTTTTTCTTTTATTACTAGAGCTACTAGAATTACTCGATCTACTCGAGGTTTGAGATGTATTTCTTTTATCTGAAGAGCTTACTTTTCTTCTCTTGATTTTATTTTTATCATCACGATTATCTCTTCTCATAAGATTAACCTCCTTATTTTAATGAATAATTATAACATATTTAAGGATTTTTACAAAATTTCCTTTATACAGACTTTAGTTCAACTAAAAGATACAATATAATTATACCTTTATA
>NZ_JANKBY010000295.1:0-4750 GCF_024621905.1 Terrisporobacter muris | reverse complement strand
AAATTATTATAGTATATTTTTTTAACCTTTTTTAAAGATATTATAATGAAGTCAGATACTGAGAGAAAGAATAAATAAGTACCAATAATAAGTAGAATTATACAAGTAGTAAACACCATTATATATCCAAGTGAGGTACGTGGATCAGTAGAGAAGAATACTATATAGGATGCTATGGTACATATTATAGACAAAGTAAAAAATATTAAATTAGAAGCTTTTCATGGTGAATTAGAAGACTCATTTTTTTATCTGAATTTATTAAATGTATTAAATTATACTTAAGCATATTTTTTGTTGAAATGGTTAACTATTAATAGTACTAGTGCGAAAAATACTATTGTTTTTATCGTAGATACAAATGAAAATTTAAAATCTAAAGAACTAATTGTTAACATTTTAGTTGCAATCATACAGAGTCCCTGAGAAGATAATAAGCCTATGACTACAGTTTCCCTAAACATTAATTTATTTATATCTCTTTTATCCATGCCAAGAGTTATATAAATACTGAACTATTTTTTTCGCTTCTTCATGATAAAGTTATTAGAATATGCTATTAGAAATCCAAATATAATACATATTACTATAGAGAACGTTGTTAAAATGATTCTCGACATATAGATACTTGAATCCAAAATTCTATTTCCATTTAGTAGTGACAAAGTATCATCTAAGGCATTAAATGAATATAAAAGTACCACACCAAATGCTAGTGTAATAAAGTAAACAGCATAATCATTAATACTTTTCTTTGCATTATTTCTTGTAAGTTGCTTAAAAGACTCTCATGAAATGTGAGAAACATACTTTTTTTATGAATTATTCTAGAAAACATGTTGATTGTCACCTCCAAGAAGTGAGATTATACTAATTATTTTGTCGAAGAATTCTTTACGAGTATAATCTCCACGAACTAGTTCATTGAATATTTTTCCGTCCTTTATAAATAATATTCTTTTGCAGTAACTAGCAGTAAAGGCACCGTGTGTTACCATTAATATAGTTGCTTTTAATTCTTCATTTAATAATTCAAGATTTTCTAAAAATATCCTTGCAGATTTAGAGTCTAATGCACCAGTAGGTTCATCTGCTAATATTAATGAAGGATTTGTAATTATCGCTCTTGCACATGCTATTCTTTGTTTTTGTCCACCAGATATTTCATAAGGATACTTATTAAGTATCTCTCTAATTCCTAGTTTTTCTGAAATTTTATTTATTTTAGAATCTATTTTCTTTGGCGATTCACCTGTAATTGCAAGGGCTAATGCAATATTATCACGAGCAGTAAGCGTATCTAGTAAATTGAAATCCTGAAATATGAATCCAAGTTGCTCCCTACGAAACTTAGATAATTCATCTTCACTCATTTTGGTAATATCTTGACCAGAAATATGAATGTTTCCAGCAGTGATGCTATCTATAGTAGAAATACAGTTTAAAAGAGTAGTTTTACCACTACCCGAAGCTCCCATAATTCCAATATATTCTCCCTTTTCAACATCAAAACTTATATTATCAACAGCCTTAGTAAGGCTTCCTTTATTTCTATAGTATTTTTGACTCTTAATATTTTATTCATAATAATTACCTCTTTTTATTTATATCAATGATACCATTCATACAAATAGGCTATCTACAAATTTATATAACAGAAATATAACATCTTTGTAATATTATGAACAATTAATCAAAGTAGTAAAGGTTTCAAATAGAAAATTATTTGCAATAAAAAAAGGCTATTATATATCCTTAATAAACGTCAATTTAACAGTTGTGCATTTTTCAAACTCACTTGAAATATCAATATCAACTTCCAACTTATTACATAATTTTTTACATAGATATAAACCTATTCCCGTAGAAGTAGATTTTATCCTGCCATTAACACCGGCGAATCCTTTTTCAAATACTCTAGATATATCTTCTTTTGGAATACCTATACCATTATCTTTTATATAAAGACATATTTTATTATTAATCTCTTCACTGTAAAATTCTATTGTAGGTTTATTAATCCTATATTTAATAGAGTTACTTATAATTTGACAGATGATAAACTCTATCCATTTGGAATCTGATAAAATATAAAAATCTAAATCATGTAGCATAGTCTTCATACCAATATTAATAATTTCTTTTGATTTATTTTTAATAGTATTAGTTATAATGTATTTAAGATATAATTTTTTTTATGATAATCCTTCTCTACTGTATCACTCTTTGTAACATAAAATACTTGCTCTATATAATCATCTATTTTATCAATTTCCTCTTCTATACTTAAGGTAGTAATGTTTTTATTATTTTCAATCAAAAGCTTAGATGTAGAAATAGGCGTTTTAATTTCATGTACCCATGTTTCTATATATTGTCGATATTCTTTAAATTTATTATTGTATCCAGATGTTATATCATTTATATATTTACTTTCAACCTTTAGAGATTGGTACAGTATTTGACCTTCTATAAAGTTTGGGATTTCTATTATTTCTGTAATATAAGATTTTTCATCTAATTCACTGAATGTATCAATAAAATCATTGTAAAATTTTTTTCTTCTTATAAAATCTATTACTAATATCAATATAAAGTTGAATAAAAATATCATTTCAGTGAAAATTATATAGTTTATATTTATTTCAACTAAAAATATAAACATAAACGTAGTAATCAGTGTAAGTAACAATATGAGAATACTAATAGACTTATCTTTTATGCATTTTAATATTGTCATACCATATACCCTATTCCTCTTCTAGTGATTAAATAATTTTCAAGTAAAATGCTATATAATTTTTTCTGAGTCTATTAACATTAACTGTTAATGTATTGTCTTCTACAAACTCTGACATTTCCCACAAAGAACTTAGTATTGCATTTCTAGGAATTATATTTCCACTATTTTCAATTAATAGCTTTAAAATGCCAAGCTCAGTTTTAGTAAGCTCAATGCTTTTACCATCATGAGACACATGCCCCCTTAAAACATCTAAAACAGCACCATTATGACTTATTATAAGAGAGTTGCTATTTCCATAACACCTTCTTAATACAGAAGAAATATGTGCAAAAAGTATCCTTGGATTAAATAGTTTAGTAATAAAATCATCTGCACCTAAATTCATAATTTCTAATTCATCAATATCACTTTTGCTACTTGTAACTACAATAATAGTTATGTCTAATTCTTTTCTCAACTTTTTGCATATATAAAAACCATCATATATAGGTAAATTTATAACAAGAATATATAGATTAATTGTAAAACCGTATCACAATTAAGTGATACGGCTCTTAATATAAAACTAATAAATTTATTGAAAATTATATCCATATAAAAATACATTTAATTTAGCATCTACATAATTAAAATATATTTCTTTTTCATTTAATTTATTGAAATTTTGACTATCATAAAATCCATAGTTGCATCTGCTATCTGTAAATAAATATAAAGATTTTACATCCATACTTTTCATATAATCAGATAAGTATTTAACTAAAGTTTTTCCAACACCAAGTCCTCTAGACTCTTTAGATACAACAAATAACTGTATACATCCTTGGAACATATCTTCTTTTCCTTTTATTATATCTTTATATGCATCTGGAATTTTTAAGAACTCTTTAAATAAAATTTGATTTTCTGCATTATTCATTATTAATTCAATTGTATTATTGTCAAACTCTAAAGACTCATTAAGATTGATTATACGATTTTTATCATTTTTAGCATTTCCCAAAATAAAACCAATTACTTTATCATCTTTTGTGGCAACTTTACTAAATGAAGTATCTAAAATGCAGTCTTGAAGATACCCACTTAATACAATATCTAGTAGTTGCTTGTCTTTAATAAAATCAGAAAATCCAAATGCTTCTCCAATCAATTCTTTAATAGTCTCATAATCTGATTTCATTATATCTCTGTAAATTACCTTGTTCATATTCATAAAATATCCTTTCATTTAATTTGATTTATATTTATACAACAAATACTGTATAATGATAATAATCTCTCCCCTAAGAGTAGAGTCAACAAAAAATAAAAAAGATGGTGATAAAATGGAAAAACTATTCTCCATAGGAGAAGTTTCTAAAATTAAAGAAATTACAATAAAAGCTTTAAGATATTATCATAAAATGGGAATTCTTATACCGAAGTATATCGATGAAACTACAGGATATAGATATTATTCTATAGATCAGTTTGTATATATAGATATTATAAAAGGTTGTAGATCATTAGAAACTAGTATAAAGGAACTTCAAGAAATTTTTCGAGAATGTAATACTGATAAGTTGCTTGAATTTTTAGAAATAAAAAGATGTGAAGCTAAAGAAAAGATAAATAAAATGAACCAGGTAATTGAAAAAATTGACATGCTAAAGGAAAGTATAAATTCATCAAAGGAAATATTGCATGAAAATGAAATATCAATTAGTTTTTTTAAACCTCGTTATATAATTGTCCTACCATGTAAAGAAGCAGGTAGCTTAAAAGAATTACTTTATTATTCTGATTTAGAAAAATTAGTACTAGAGAAAAATATAAAAATATCTGTACAAAGAGGAATTATATATAATATTAATTCTAGTGGAGATACAGAAGTTAAATATGTATTTAATGGAATTGAAGAAAATAAAAATATAAAAGTTGATGAAAGTATAAAAGTATTGCCCGAAGGTAACTATTTAACTATAGTTTACAATAGGGAAAATGAGAAAGAATGTATTAGATCGG
>NZ_JANKBY010000294.1:0-4789 GCF_024621905.1 Terrisporobacter muris | reverse complement strand
GATCTATTTATAATAAATAATTTAAAAAGGGATAATTAAGAAATTTATGGCTTACCCATCAATAAGTATAATAAATTTTAAATTACACATTTTAAATTTGAAGTTATAAGTTAGCAAATAAATTTTTCAAATTGAAGGGAGAAATACCATGTCAGTAATAGAATCAGTATACGCAAGAGAAGTCTTAGACTCAAGAGGAAACCCAACTGTAGAAGTTGAAGTAGTATTAGAATCAGGAGCAGAAGGTAGAGCAATAGTTCCATCTGGAGCATCTACAGGAGCTTTCGAAGCTGTTGAATTAAGAGACGGTGACAAAGGAAGATACTTAGGAAAAGGAACTCAAACTGCTGTTGATAACGTAAACAACATAATAGCTGAAGAATTAGAAGGAATGGAATCTACTGATCAACCAGGAATAGATGCATTATTAATAGAATTAGACGGAACTCACAACAAAGGTAAATTAGGAGCTAATGCAATATTAGGTGTTTCTATGGCTGTTGCTAGAGCATCTGCTGAAGAATTAGGATTACCATTATTCCAATACATAGGTGGAGTTAATGCTAAACAATTACCAGTTCCAATGATGAACATATTAAATGGTGGAGAACATGCTGATAATAACGTTGACGTTCAAGAATTCATGATATTACCAGTTGGAGCTCCTTCATTCAAAGAAGGTTTAAGAATGGGTGCAGAAGTATTCCATTCATTAAAGAAAGTTCTTGGAGAAAAAGGATTAGCTTGTGGGGTAGGTGACGAAGGTGGATTCGCTCCAAACTTAGGATCAAATAGAGAAGCATTAGAATTAATAGTTGATGCTATAGCTAAAGCTGGATATGAGCCAGGAAAAGACGTTATGTTAGGACTAGACGTTGCTGCTACAGAAATGTACAACAAAGAAACTAAAAAATATGTTTTAGCTGGAGAAGGAAAAGAATTAACAGCTGAGCAAATGGTTGAATTATATGAAGATTGGGCTAACAACTTCCCAATAATAACTATAGAAGATGGATTAGACGAAGAAGATTGGGATGGATGGAAAGTTCTTACTGAAAGATTAGGAAATAAATTACAATTAGTAGGAGACGACTTATTCGTTACTAACACTGAAAGACTTGAAAGAGGTATAGAAGCTGGTGTTGCTAACTCTATATTAATAAAAGTTAACCAAATAGGTACTATAACTGAAACTTTAGATGCTATAGAAATGGCTAAGAGAGCTGGATACACTGCAGTAATATCTCATAGATCAGGAGAAACTGAAGATACTACTATAGCTGACTTAGCTGTAGCTGTAAATGCAGGACAAATAAAAACTGGTGCTCCATCAAGAACTGATAGAGTTGCTAAATACAACCAATTATTAAGAATAGAAGAAATGGTTGGAGACTGTGCAAGATACTGTGGATTAAACTCTTTCTACAACTTAAAAAAATAGTTTGAAAGTAAATAAAGTTTAATTGATAAGACTTTAATATAAAAAATCCTAGTCGTTGTAGTATTATTGTTGGACTACTGACTAGGATTTTTTTAAATATAAAATACCATTACTGCCAATAATGGTATTTAATTTAAAATATGTTTGAAGTAAATTTTAATATAACACAATAAAATAAACAACACTATTTATTATACACTAAAACATATAAAAAGTGTGTATTAAATAACAAGAGGGAGAGCAAATCATGATAAACAACATAAAAAGAACTAAAATTGTCTGTACATTAGGGCCAGCTAGTGAAAAAGAAGAAGTATTAAGAGAGCTTATGAAAAGTGGATTAAATGTGTGTAGAATGAACTTCTCGCATGGATCTCATGAGGAACATAAAGGAAGAATGGATCTAGTTAAAAAATTAAGAGAAGAATTAGGTCAACCTACTGCTATACTTTTAGATACTAAAGGACCAGAAATAAGAACAGGACAATTTGATGTACCAGAAGTTTTTTTAGAAGAAGGACAAACTTTCACAGTAACAATGAAAGATGTTATGGGGAATAAAGATATGTGTACAGTAAGTTACAAAGGTTTAGCAAATGATGTTAAAGCAGGAGACACTATATTAATAGATGATGGTCTAGTAGGGCTTACTGTTAAAGAGATAAATGGAGATGATATAGTTTGTGAAGTTCAAAACTCAGGAATAGTTAAAAACCACAAAGGGGTTAACGTGCCAGGAGTTAAAGTAAATCTTCCAGCTATAACTGAAAAAGATAGAAGTGATATAGAGTTTGGGATAGAGCAAGGAATAGATTTTATAGCAGCATCTTTCGTAAGAAAAGTATCTGATGTACTTGCTATAAGAGAAATATTAGAAGAAAACAATGCTGATCATATAAAAATAATATCTAAAATAGAAAATCAAGAAGGTGTAGATAATTTAGATGAAATAATAGCGGTTTCTGATGGAATAATGGTAGCTAGGGGAGACCTTGGAGTTGAAATACCAACAGAAGAAATACCAGTTGTTCAAAAGCTAATGATTAAAAAATGTAACGAAGCTGGAAAACCAGTTATAACAGCTACTCAAATGCTTGACTCTATGATGAGAAATCCAAGACCAACTAGAGCAGAAGTTACAGACGTTGCAAATGCTATATACGATGGAACAGATGCAATAATGTTATCAGGAGAAACTGCTGCAGGTAAATATCCAGTGGAAGCGGTAAGAACTATGGCTACAATAGCTAAAAGAGCAGAAGAAACAATGAAAAATAAAAGAGATATGATAAATAAATCTAAGAATGTTACAGATGCTATAAGTTATGCAACTTGTACAACTGCTATGGATTTAGAAGCAAGAGCAATACTTAGTTCAACTTCTTCAGGACACACTGCAAGAATGGTATCTAAATTCAGACCAGACTGCACAATAATAGCAACAACTAGTCATGAAAGTGTTAGAAGACAATTATCTTTAACTTGGGGTGTACTTCCAGTTATAAGAGAAAAGTCAACAAATACGGATCAAGTTATAGTAAATTCTATAGAGGCAGCTAAAGCAGCTAACTACGTAAGCGAAAATGATGTAGTAGTTATAACTGCTGGTGGTAATGGAACTACTAACTTAATAAAAGTAGAAACAGTTTAATAAAAACCTTAAAAATAAAAATTTAACCTTAAATTAATAAAAATCCTAGTCAATAATAGTAAAATTTACTTTATGGCTAGGATTTTTTGTTATTATGAAAAATATAGTATATTTAATAATATATAATATTAGTAGGAGGTAATATACTTATGAAAATTGTAATTGCCATAGATTCTTTTAAGGGAAGTTTAAGTTCAATAGAAGCAGCTAATGCTATAAAAAAAGGAATAGAAAATTCTAAACTTGATGCACATATAGAAATAAAACCGTTGGCAGATGGTGGAGAAGGTACAGTTGATGCCTTAGTAGATGGAATGAATGGAAGAAGAAAAGTTGTAAAGGTCTGTGGTCCAGCTACAAAGTTAGTTGAAGCAACTTATGGCATATTAGATGATAATAAAACGGCAATTATGGAAATAGCTCAAGCAGCGGGAATTACTCAAGTTTCAGGAGAAGAAAAAAATCCTTTAAAAACTACAACTTACGGAGTTGGACAAATAATAAAAGCTGCCATAGATGAAGGGTGTAGAAACTTCATAATGGGAATTGGAGGAAGTGCTACAAATGATGCAGGAGTAGGTATGCTTCAAGCCTTAGGATTTAAATTTTATGATGAAAATAATAGCTTAGTTAATTTAGGTGGGAAAGTATTAAACCAAATAAAAAGAATAGATGATAGTGGAAAATTAAAAGAATTAGATGAATGTAACTTTAAAATTGCTTGTGATGTAAATAATCCTTTATTTGGATTAAATGGAGCGGCACATATATATGGTCCACAAAAAGGAGCTACACCAGAGATAGTTGATGAGTTAGATAAAGGGCTTAAAAATTTTGCTGAAATAGTAAAAAGAGATTTAAATAAGGATTTAGCGAACACACCTGGAGCAGGAGCAGCAGGAGGATTAGGATATGGATTTTTAACATTCTTAAATTCAAAATTAGAGTCTGGAATAAAAATAATATTAGATGAAATTAAATTAGAAGAATCAGTAAAAGATGCTGATATAGTTGTAACTGGTGAAGGAAGGTTGGATAATCAAACTGCCATGGGTAAAGCACCTATTGGAGTTGCAAAACTAGCTAAGAAGTATGGCGCCAAGGTTATAGCAATAGCAGGGTGTACAACAGATGATGCCATAACATGTAATGAAGAAGGAATTGATGCATTTTTTTCAATAGTTAACACAGCAATTACTTTAAAAGAAGCTATGGACCATAAAAATGCAGAAAACAATATAATTAATACTTCTACACAAATTTTTAATCTTGTAAAAATTTTAAGCAAAAATGAAATTTTATAATAAATCATATTAAAAATAGCAACTATGTTATATAGTTGCTATTTTTATATTAAATTTAATAATCTTTATGCTTTTTCTTTTGCTGTCTTAAGGAAAATCTTAGTTCTTCGGCTTGCTCTTTGCTTAATTTTGATTGTTTTTTCCAATATCACTTTCAAATGCACCTACCCTAAAAGGATTCTCAAATAATAGAGTGAAACTTCCACTAACTTTGTCCATAATAAATTCCTTCTGTTTTGTTTATTACAAGAGAGTGGGCAACCCCAGGATGTCAGGTTACTTCTATTTTTCAATAGGTCTGTACTATCAGCCAGACTGTGTTTTTATCTCTTACCTATATTATATCAATATTAAAAATTATAGATATACTAAGAAAATATAAATTTAATATAA
>NZ_JANKBY010000293.1:0-4806 GCF_024621905.1 Terrisporobacter muris | reverse complement strand
AAATATATATGTTTAATATAATGCAATTTTCTTACAGATGGTATGATTCTAATCCAGCAATAGGAAGAAATGAAATTCAAACCCTTAAATATACTCAAAAATTTTTAATTGACAATAAAATGCAACAAACAGAAGTTAATATGGAAGATTTAATTTTTAGTTAATTCAAAAAAATAAATGAAAATTTTTTAAAGCAAATAAAAAAGTAAAAACTTGAGATAATAATTCTTAAAGACAGAATTTAAAATGGAGGATAACTTAAATGAAAAAATTTATAACACTAGCATTATCTTTTCTTTTACTTTTTACTGCAGTAGCGTGTAGTAATAAAGAACAAGCTCAACCAGAAAGTGCAGACAAAGTTGCAGATAAAACATTTTTTAATACTTATACAGGGCTATACGATAAAAGTGTAGGAACACTAGGTGGATACAATATGTATACTGATGTTGATACCGCTAATAACGCATATAAAGATAAAGAATATCCAGGAAATGAAAAATATTTAAGTGATGTAAAAGCTGCTTACAAAGACAGTAAAGAAAAAATACAATCATTTGTAGATGGTCTAAAAAACGATGCAAAAACTGATGATGCTGAATTAAAGAAAATGAATGAAGATTTAATTGCAGAAGGAGAGAAATTAATAAAAGATATAGATGGTAAAATAGCAAAATTAGATAAAATAACTAAAAATGATTATAATAAAACACAAGATGAATTTATTAAATTAGTAGATGATACAGTAAGAGCTGGGGAAAATGTAACAAACACATTTGGTGATATGTTAAGAAATATGAATACAAAACTAGGAATCGATAGAAAAACTATAGAAAATAACAATACAAAAAATACAACTAAATAATAAAAAAATTATTTATAAAAATAAAATAAATGATTGACATTTTAGAAAAAAATGGTTAACATTTATAACATAATAAAAATTAAAAAGACTCTTATCAAGAGTGGTGGAGGGACTGGCCCTATGAAACCCGGCAACCAGTACAATTTTGTACATGGTGCTAAATCCTGCAACTATTATTAGTTGAAAGATGAGTATAAATTAGTCATTTTAGCCTAAGTTTATACTTAGGCTTTTTTTAATACAATTATTAGACTAAAACTAAGAGACTTTTAAGGGGGGGGGAATAATAAAATGATACAAATATCAGGAGTTAATAAGTATTATGGAAAAACAAAAGTTTTAAATAATATTAATATTCATATAAACAAAGGTGAGATATTTGGAATAATAGGCCATAGTGGAGCTGGTAAATCTACGTTACTTAGATGTATAAATAGGCTTGAGACTTATGAAGAAGGAAGCATAACAGTAGAAAATAGGGAAGTGAAAAAATTAAATGAAAAAAACCTTAGACTTTTAAGAAAAGACTTAGGAATGATATTTCAGCATTTTTCACTGTTAGAAAGAAAAACAGTATTTGAAAATGTGGCGCTGCCACTGGAGTGTTTTAAATATCCAAAAGATGAAATAAATAAAAGAGTAGATGAACTTTTAACATTAGTAGGAATACATGATAAGAAAAATATGAAACCGAGAAACTTAAGTGGTGGTCAAAAACAAAGGGTAGCAATAGCAAGAGCTTTAGCTTTAAATCCAAAAGTACTTCTATGCGATGAAGCAACATCAGCTTTAGATCCAAACACAACAAAATCCATATTAAGTTTATTACAAGATATAAACAAGAAGTTGAATATAACAATAATTATGGTTACTCACCAAATGGAAGTAATAAAACAAATTTGTTCTAGAGTGGCGATTATGGAATATGGTGAAGTGCTAGAAATTGGGGATACAGAAGAGTTGTTTTTACAAAACTCTAAAAACTTACAAAAATTAGTTGGAGAAGATGATATTGTTTTACCAAAGGGGACTAATATAAGAATAATCTTCCCAAAAGAAATATCTAATGATTCTATAATAACTTCCATGGCAAGGGATTTGGACATAAACTTCTCTATCATATGTGGTAAGTTAGAAAAATACAGAGAAGATATATTGGGATCATTAATAATAAATGTTTCTAATGATCATAGAGAAAAGATAAAAAAATATCTAGATGAGAAAAAAGTCAGATGGGAGGAAATCATAAATGAATAAAACTAGTTTATATATTTATTTAACTGAAATACTTGGAGAAGCTTTACTTCAGACGTTGTATATGATAATCGTACCAACTATAGTAGCAACAATTTTAGGATTTATAATGGCAGTAATTTTAGTGGTAACTAAGCCGAGAGGACTTAAGCCAAATAAAACTGTGTACAGCATATTAGGATTTATAGTGAATATGGTAAGAAGTTTTCCGTTTATTATTTTATTAATAGCACTGATACCTTTTACAAGATTTATTGTTGGAACATCTATTGGGGAAACAGCGGCTATAGTTCCTATTACTATAGGTGCTGCACCATTTATTGCAAGAGTGATTGAAACAGCGTTAAACGAGGTGGATGAAGGATTGATAGAAGCTGCAAAATCTTTTGGAGCTACAAATTTACAAATAATATTCAAAGTAATAGTAAAAGAAGCAATGCCATCGATAGTATCTGGAATTACTTTATCAATAATTTCTATATTAGGGTGTACGGCAATGGCAGGAACTGTAGGAGCTGGAGGTCTTGGAAAAGTTGCTATAGTTTATGGCCATCAAAGATTTGATACTTCAGTAATGGTATATGTTGTAGTTACGCTTATTATAATGGTACAGATTATACAAAGTGCAGGGGACTTAGCATATAAAAAACTAAAATAAAATGTGAGTACATTTTATATCGCCAACAATATTTCTTCGATACCGCTTTAGAAAAATCTGTTGCTAAAAATAAAGATTTGCTACGCTCATAGCGTCAATTCAACAAGATGCTTTCGTTATTACTTTAGGCAACTTTGTTACTTAAATAAATTCGCTATACTTGTAGCATTAATAAATATGATTGAATTATAAAATTTATAGTATAAAAATAATACATACAAGGGGGATTTAAAAATGAAATTAAAAAAATTATTAGGATTAACATTAGTAGGAGTTATAAGTGCATCATTATTTGTAGGGTGTTCTAAAGCAAGTGGAGAGGAAGATAAAACTATAAAAGTGGGAGCATCTCCAGCGCCACATGCAGAAATTTTAGAAGTAGCAAAGCCATTATTAGAAGAAAAAGGTTATAAATTAGAAGTAGTAGAGTTTGATGACTATGTACTTCCAAATACATCTTTATCAGAAGGTGAATTAGATGCAAATTTCTTCCAACATATTCCATACTTGGAAGAAATGAATAAAGAGAAAGATTTAAAATTAACATATACTGCAAAAGTTCATATAGAACCAATGGGCGTTTACTCTGAGAAGTTTGATAGCTTAGATGACTTAAAAGATGGAGCTAAAATATCTGTTCCAAATGATGCTACTAATGAAGCAAGAGCTTTACAATTACTAGCTAAAAATGGTGTTATAGAAGTAGCAGATAAAGAGTTGATAACTGCAAAAGATATAACTAAAAATCCAAAGAATATAGAAATAGTAGAAGTAGATGCAGCTCAAGTTCCATCAACTTTACAAGATGTAGATTTTGCAGTAATAAATACAAACTTTGCTTTAAATGTTAACTTGAATCCAACAAAGGATGCAATAGTAATAGAAGCTAGTGATTCACCATATGCTAACATATTAGCTTGTAGAGAGGATAATAAAGATAGTGAAAAAATAAAAGCCTTAACTGAAGCTTTAACTAGTGATAAAGTTAAGTCATTTATAGAAGAAAAATATGAAGGAAGTATAGTTCCAACATTTTAATTTATAATAAATTTTACTAAAAGAGAAGGATTTTAATATCCTTCTTTTTTATCTTTAGTTGAACTAACTTGAGAAATGTTCTTGCTTGAAGCTACAGACAAGGTATCTTGTTGGTGACATGAGCGAAGCAGATTATTTATATAGTCATTAATAATACCTTCTCTAATTGTATATTTACTTATTATGATTTTTGAAGATTGCAAATACAATATAATGCTGTTTAAAATGACTAAAGCACCAAGTAAAATATCTCCTCTACTTTTTGAGATGCCTGTAGTATAAATAACTTCTTTTAAAGACATATTACTTATCTTCTGTAAAAGAACTTTTATATCCTTATAAAATAATTCATAACCATGAATATTTGAAGTAATATCATATTCCTTTTGATGAATTCTACCAATAGTTTTTATTGATCCACCAATTATAATTGCAGGGAGGTTTTTACATTCACCAATCCATGAAATATTATTTAACTTACCATATATGTATTCTTGAATTTGACAAAATTCCTCGTTGGAAATGCCATCTTTAATATGAAACTTATTTGTTATTTTCAAAGCACCCATGGGAATACTAACACTCTCCATAAGAATTTTATCTTTTACTAGGCCGATTTCAACACTTCCGCCACCCATATCTAAATGAACATAATTATCCAACTCTTTTGGTATGGAAGAAACATATCCTAAATAGCATTCTTCTGTAGGTGATAATAATCTTATATGAACACCTAAAGACACAGAAATATCATTTATAATTTCTGTGGAGTTTTTAATTTCTCTAAGAGATTCTGTACCTACAGCAATAATTTCATCACAATTGTAGTCATCACAGAACTTTTTAAATGTAAATATAATTCCAAAAAAATTTTTCATCCCCTCTGAAGATAATTCTTTGGTTTCCCTTCCTACAAAATCAGATAATCTAGTTTGAAACTTTTTATGGAAAATTTCGCTATAAGAACTATTATCTATTTCTACAATTATTA
>NZ_JANKBY010000292.1:0-4809 GCF_024621905.1 Terrisporobacter muris | reverse complement strand
ATACTTTAATTATATTCAAAAATAAATTAAAAAACAATAAATAAAAATAAAAAATAAATAATTGATAACAATTATCATTTACAAAATAATATCATTATGGTAAAATATAATCAAAGTTGAAAAAACAAAAGATTTTAGTATAAGAGAAAATAATTTACCATAAAAGCCATAAAAACACCTTAATATTATGTGAAATATTTTATACTGATTTTTAACTTTTAAATTACTCTTAATTGTCAAGAAGAATCTGGGAGTCTGCACCTGGATTCTTTTTTTGTGGAAATTTATAGAGAAGTTAAAATAATATTTTTTATATAAAAACAAGGAACTAACTGCTAATGAAAATCATTTACAAGTAACTTCTTCAGTGATATAATTATATTGGCTTTAAAAATTATCGCGGCAAATAATAATTTTTAAGGAGATTAAAGCAATGGCAAAAATGATGGGACCAAGATTTAAACAATGTAGAAGATTAGGACTAAATGTATGCGGACATCCTAAAGCAATGGATAGAGCAGTGAAAGGAACTTCTAGAGCAGATAAAAAACTTTCACCTTATGGACTTCAATTATTAGAAAAGCAAAGACTAAGAGCTTACTATGGAGTATTAGAAAAACAATTTAGAAATTACTACAAGAAAGCTGAAAAATCTAAAGAATCAACAGGAACAGCGTTAATTCAAATGTTAGAGTGTAGATTAGATAATGTGGCTTATAGATTAGGTTTAGCAAACTCTATAAGACAAGCACGTCAAATGGTTGTTCATGGACATATATTAGTTAATGGAAAAAAAGTAGATATACCTTCATTCTCAGTGAGTGTTGGAGATACTGTTTCTCTAAGAGAAAAATCTAGAAATAATGAAATGTTTAAAACTAATTTCCAAGAAAGAATGCTAGTAGTATATCCTTATTTAGCAAAGGATGAAGAAAACTTTGCAGGTACACTTATTAGAATGCCTGAAAGAAATGAGGTACCAATAGAAATAAATGAAATACTAATAGTAGAGTTTTACTCAAAATAATAAGTAAATTAAAAGACTCAATAAGATGATAGAATGTCTTATTGAGTCTTTTTTGCTATCTTAAGCAAAGTGAATCCTTTTATTTATTTTGGTAATAATAAGAAATATATATTTAAGGAGGTAAAAAATGCAAAAAAGAAACTTAAAATGTAATGCTACAAATTGCGCATTTAACCAAAGTATGGAGTGTAGTGCAGGAGCTATAAATATTAGAGGAGCTCAGGCAGTTACAACTGATGGAACTACTTGTTCTTCTTATGTAGACAGAAGTTCAAATTCATTTACAAATGGTGTAAACTATGTAAGAACTAATCCAAATAATATAAGTTGTGAAGCTTGTAATTGTACATATAACGAAAATAAAAACTGTACTGCTGAAAATGTAAGAATAGATGCACATAAAGCATCTTGTGACACATTTATTTGTGAATAAAATAAAACTAAGGTCTATCTTTTAAGTATTAAGGATAGGTCTTTTTTAATTATAATTATTTTATTAATTAAGGTGATTTTTGTTGTAGTTAAAAATAGATTAGGTTACTTTTTAATAAAGTGAGTAATCACTTATTTTTGGAGGGGCGTAAAATGAAAAAAGATTATTGTATTGAAATAAAAAATATTAGTAAGTCCTATAAAAACAAAAAGTATTAAAAGATGTATCTTTCAGTATTGAAACAGGAGAAATATTTTGTTTATTAGGACCTTCAGGAGCAGGAAAAACAACTTTAATTAGGCTTATTATGGGAATGGAAAGAAGTAATCAAGGTGATATATTTATTTTAGGTAAAAAGGTGCCAAATCCACAAATTATAGAAGGTATAGGATATACATCACAATCGGATGCTCTTTATACGGATTTAAGTATAGAAGAAAATATGAAATTTTATTGTAGATTATATAAAGTGCCTAAAAATGAAAGAAAAAGTAGAATAGAAAAATGTTTGGGACTAGTAAATTTAAATGAAGATGATAAAAAAATAGTAAGCAATTTTTCTGGAGGGATGAAAAGAAGGCTATCCATAGATATATCATTAATTCATAATCCCAAAATACTAATTTTAGATGAACCTACAGTTGGATTGGATCCCTTACTTAGAAAGCAGATATGGCAGGAGTTATATAGATTAAAAGAAAAGGGAGTAACTATTCTTATTACTACTCATGTTATGGATGAAGCATCTTATTGTGATAGATTGGCTTTACTCAGAAATGGAAGATGTATTTGTGTGGGAGAACCAGATAAAATAATAGAAGATAATGAATGCAATACTTTAGAAGACGTATTTTTAAAACTAGGGGGTGATGTATATGAGGATTAATGCTATGGTTTGTAGAATAATAAGACAGTTTTTGCAAGATAAAAGAACCTTAGGTTTATTAATTGTTGCACCCATGTTAGTTTTAACCTTAATGAGTTTTGTATTTACTGATGAAGATGCCGTACTAAATATAGGTGTGGAAAATTCTAATGTGAAGGAAATATTATCTTCTATGGATGATGATAATGATATAAATATAATGGATAAAAAAGAAGCTGAAGAAAAATTTGAAGATAAAGCTTTAGATGCATATATTTATGGTGATGAGAAAGAATTGAATATTTTATTAAATGGAGCTGATAATTCAGTAATTGGTCAGTTAAATAAAAATGTACAAGAAGCTATTAAGGATTACATGTCTCAAAAAGGCGAAGATAATAAAGCTATAATAGAAGATATAGAAAGTAATCCTATGATAAATATGATGAATAAGGATTTTTCTAATAAAATTGACTCTATAGATATAAGTTCAACAGAAATAGAATCATACAATTATTTTGGTGATAATGATATGAGCACCATAGATTATATAGGACCACTTTTAATAGGATTATTTATATTTTTCTTTGTATTTTTAATTTCTGGAGTAAGTTTCTTAAGGGAACGTACAACAGGGACTTTAGAAAGACTTTTGGCTACACCAATCAAAAGATATGAAATAGTTTTTGGATATTTGATTGGATTTGGTATATTTACTATAGTTCAGTCGGCTATAATATCTGCTTTTTCCATAGGAGTATTTAAAATATACAATGGTGGAAGTATAGGTCTTATTCTATTAATAAGTATTGTAATAGCACTTTGTGCTTTAAGTTTTGGTATGTTTGTATCATCTTATGCACATAATGAACTTCAAGTTATGCAATTTATACCTATTGTTATAGTACCCCAAGTATTTTTCTGTGGATTATTTTCCATAAGAAATATGGCAGATCCTTTACAAATTTTATCAAAATGTATGCCATTAACTTATGCAGTAATGCCCTACGAGGAGTTATGACTTGTGGTTATAATTTACAGCAAATTAGTTCTGACTTACTAGTACTTATAGGATTTATAGTAGTATTTGCAATACTAAATATAATTACTTTAAAAAAACATAGGATTTGGTAAGTTGACAAAATGAGTAAATGGGTGAATTATATAATTCAGGAAATGATATCTCAAGACTATATAAAAGAAGAAATAAGAAAAACATTTTTAAATAATGCCTATCCTATATTTACAAAATTAATCAATAAATTTAAGATTGAAAAAGAAATTAATATGACAATTCAAAATATAATAAAATCTTTAACTTAATAAAAGCAGTATATGTAAACTTTACATATACTGCTTTTATTAAATTACCAAAGTTTATATGTCCCCTTATTGTAGTAATTATAATACATATAGTTAGCCCTAAATCCCATTAGTATTCCAAATAATAAGGAAAAAATGCCATGTATATAATTAGTTAAGACTCCCACTACAATAATATATACTACAGCTCCAACGTACATTTTCTTTGTGAACATCCAAATCCAAGAAAATAAAAAAGGAAAGAAATTAAACTTACCTTTATAAGTTTCATCACTATCTTTTATTTTTGTAAATTCTAGTTGATAATAAGGCTTTAGATTAGCAAACTCATCGTAAATTCTATTGCCTGTTTTACCATTTCTATAATATTCTTCATGATTACTTTTATTGTCAGGATTAAAAATTATTATTTTTTCATCTTCTTTATTATTCATATCTGATTTTGCACCACATTTAGGGCAGAATTTATTTTCTTTATCATATTTAAATCCGCAGTTTTTACAAAACATAATTTATCTCCTTTAAAATATATTTATAGTAGAGGACTGTAATTTTTTAGCGCGTAGATAGTAGAAGTATTATAAATATTATTGTTTGATCTGAACTCATATCTTTGAAAAGGAAGATCTGATGCTGAATGATTCAATTTTGGTTTTGACCATGATTTTCCCGAATCTAAAGACTCACTGGTATATAAGTCGAAATATTCAATCCATTGAATATATATTTTTGAACAAGTAGAAATTAAATTAGGAAATACACACATAGAATTCTTACTGATATATTTTTCTGATGAAATAGTAAAATTATTATCCATAAAGTTTCCTTGTATGTATTTACAATAGTACTTATTTTTATTATTTTCTGCAAAAACTATATGATAGTTATTTTCATTATCTATTATTGCAGATAAATAAATTTTATCTTTTTTAGAATTAGTTATTTGTTTAGGACTTGACCATGCATAAAGATTTTCATTAAATGTAGATGAAAATAGCTCCTCATGACGATCTATTAATTTAAAGTAAAATATGGTTGGAACATTATTATTATAAGTAATAACGAAATTAGTTAAGATGCTATAATTGATAAAATCAATTCTAGTTTTCTTACAAATATTTGATGATTTATATAAATGAATTATATACGCACAGTAAGGAT
>NZ_JANKBY010000291.1:0-4840 GCF_024621905.1 Terrisporobacter muris | reverse complement strand
ATTATGAAAATATAGGAAACTCTTCTTTAAAAAAATAATTATATGTGCTAACATAATAATGAAAGTATATTTATTAACAACAGATTGCATTATAAATACAAGAGCACATATTTATAATGCATTTAGGAAATATTACATAATATAAAAGGAGTTATAATAATGAAAAAAAATATTGCAAAAATGATTGATCACACAGTATTAAAAGCATTCTCAACTAGAGAAGATGTAATAAAGGTTTGTAAGGAAGCTAAAGAATATGGATTCTTTTCAGTTTGTATAAATCCTACACATATAGAGCTTGCAAAGAAAGAATTAGAAGGAAGTACTGTAAAAGTTTGTACTGTAATAGGGTTTCCTTTAGGAGCAAATACTAGTGAAGTAAAAGCTTTTGAAACTAAAGATGCTATAGCTAAAGGTGCTCATGAGGTAGATATGGTTATAAACATAGGAGCATTAAAAGATAAAGAGTATGATTTAGTTTATAATGATATCAAAGCAGTAGTAGATGCAGCTAATAAAGAAGCTTTAGTAAAAGTAATAATAGAAACTTGCTACTTAACTGATGAAGAAAAGAAAATAGCATGTGAGTTATCAGTTAAAGCTGGAGCTGATTATGTAAAAACATCAACTGGATTTGGAACAGGTGGATCAACTCCAGAGGATATAAAATTAATGAGAGATGTAGTGGGACCAAATATTGGTGTAAAAGCATCTGGAGGAGTTAGAACAACAGAGGATGCTATAAAAGTTATTGATGCAGGTGCATCTAGAATAGGAGCAAGTGCGTCTATATCTATAGCTACTGGAGAAAAGACAGATACTATAGGATACTAATATTACAAGTTAGAATTTATCTAATCAACAATAACATTTGAAATATATGACAAAAATTAGAGCTAAAAATATGTTGTTAGGAAATTTTAACCAATACAAGCTGATGTGATTTAATTTGTTATTTTATGGGTAATGTATTAAATGTGATTTTAAATAAACAAATTCTATAATGAAAAAAGTTTTTTATTTAAATTTTAAAATATGTCAGAGTTATAAAGGACTTTACATTATTATGCAGAATACTGTTAATAAATGGTAAAAGATGTTTTATGAAACAGACGACTACTTATTGCAATGACACAATTAATAGTTTTATAAACATACAAATACAAATTGTATAGTATATAGGGTAAAATTAAGGAGGAAACATAAAAATGGCTAAATTTATGAAAACAGTTGATGGAAATACAGCTGCTGCTCATGTTGCTTATGCATTTACAGAAGTTGCTGCTATATATCCAATAACACCATCTTCAACTATGGCTGAATTAGTTGATGAATGGGCATCTCAAGGGAGAAAAAATGTCTTTGGACAAAAAGTAAAAGTTGTTGAAATGCAATCTGAAGCAGGAGCTGCAGGAGCATTTCATGGTTCATTACAAGCAGGAGCATTAACTTCAACATTTACTGCTTCTCAAGGTTTATTATTAATGGTACCAAATATGTATAAATGTGCTGGTGAATTATTACCAGGTGTATTCCACGTTACTGCTCGTGCATTAGCTGCTCAAGCATTATCAATATTTGGAGACCACCAAGACGTTATGGCTGCAAGACAAACAGGTGTTGTTATGTTAGCTTCAGGTTCAGTTCAAGAAGTTGCTGATATAGCTCCAGTTGCACATATGTCTGCAGTAGAAGGATCTTTACCATTTATACATTTCTTCGATGGATTCAGAACATCACATGAAATTCAAAAAGTTGAATTAATGGAAAATGAAGATTATGAAAAATTATTAGATATGAATGCTGTTCAAGCATTTAGAGATAAAGCTTTATCTCCAAATCACCCTGTAACTAGAGGTACAGCTCAAAACCCTGATATATACTTCCAAACAAGAGAAGTTTCTAATAAATACTATAATGATATAGTTGGAATAGTTGAAAAAAATATGGCGAGAATGAGCGAAATAACAGGAAGAAAACATAGCTTATTTGATTACTATGGAGCAGAAGATGCTAAACATGTAGTTGTTGCTATGGGTTCTGTTACAGAAGCTTTAGAAGAAACAATAGATTACTTAAACGCTAAAGGTGAAAAACTTGGTATGATAAAAGTTCACTTATTCAGACCATTCTCAGCTGAACATTTCTTAGCAGCAATGCCTAAGACTGTTGAAAGAGTATGTGTTCTTGATAGAACAAAAGAACCAGGTGCTCCAGGTGAACCATTATACTTAGATGTAGTTAACGTACTTGCTAAATCTGAATTATCTCCATTAGTAGTAGGTGGAAGATATGGACTTGGATCAAAAGATACAACTCCAACTGATTTACATGCAGTATTTGAAAACTTAAACATAGAAGAACCTAGAAATGGATTTACTATAGGTATAGTAGATGATGTAACAAATACATCTTTACCAAAAGCTGAGCCAATTAAAATAAAAGCTCCAGGAACAGTAAGATGTAAATTCTGGGGATTAGGATCAGATGGTACTGTTGGTGCTAACAAACAAGCAATAAAAATAATCGGTGACCACACTGATAAATATGCTCAAGCATACTTCGACTATGATTCTAAAAAATCTGGTGGTATAACAATGTCTCACTTAAGATTTGGTGATACTCCAATCAGATCTACATACTTATTAGATGAATCTGATTATATAGCTTGTCATAACCAATCTTATGTATTTAAATATGATTTATTACAAGGATTAAGAAAAGGTGGTACTTTCGTACTTAACACTATATGGGACGAAGCTGGCTTAGAAGCTCATCTTCCTGCAGAAATGAAAAAATATATAGCAGAAAATGAAATAGAATTCTATACTATAAATGCTGTTAAAATAGGTCAAGAAATAGGTCTTGGAAATAGAATAAACATGATATGTCAAGCTGCATTCTTTAAATTAGCTGATATAATACCAGTTGATGATGCAGTTAAGTACCTAAAAGATTCTATACAAAAAGCTTATGGTAAAAAAGGTGAAAAAGTAGTTAACATGAACTACCAAGCTGTTGAAGCAGGTATAAATTCATTAGTTAAAGTTAATGTTCCAGCTTCTTGGGCAAATGCTACAGAAGATGAAGCAACTACAACTTGTGAAGAACCAGCATTCATAAAAGATATATTAAGACCAATGAGTGGACAAAAAGGTAATGATTTACCAGTAAGTACATTCTTAGGATACGAAGATGGTACATTCCCATGTGGTACTGCTGCTTATGAAAAGCGTGGTATAGCTGTAAATGTTCCAGAATGGATTACAGAAAACTGTATACAATGTAATAGATGTTCATTCATATGTCCTCATGCTTGTATAAGACCAGTTCTTGTAAATGAAGAAGAATTAGAAAATGCACCAGAAGCATTTAAAACTAAGAAAGCTACTGGTAAAGGATTCGATGGATTACAATACAGAATCCAAGTTTCTCCAATGGACTGTACAGGATGTGGAAACTGTGCTGACGTATGTCCAGCTAAAGAAAAAGCTTTAGTTATGAAACCTTTTGATACTCAAGACGTAGAAGTTGAAAACTGGGCTTATGCTGTAGATCCAGCAAAAGTTGCTCCAAAAGGAGATATAATGAATCCTAAAACTGTTAAAGGTTCTCAATTTAGACAACCATTAATGGAATTCTCAGGAGCTTGTGCAGGATGTGGAGAAACTGCATATATCAAACTTGTAACACAATTATTTGGAGATAGAATGATGATAGCTAATGCTACTGGATGTTCATCAATCTGGGGAGGATCTGCTCCATCAACTCCATACACTTGTAACCATGAAGGTAAAGGTCCATCTTGGGCAAACTCATTATTCGAAGACAATGCTGAGTATGGATTAGGACAACATTTAGCTGTTGAACAAATAAGAGGTAAATTAGTTGAAGATATACAAAAACTTGCAGCTAACCCATGTTGTGAAGAGGGTGCAACAGTATTCAATAACTGGTTAGAAAATAAAGATAACGGAGAGGCATCTGTTGAGGCAAGTAAAGCTGTTGTTGAATTAATAAATAAAGCTGAGCCAAAAGATGAAGAAACTAAAGCATTAATCGAATCTGTTAAATCAAGACAAGATTACTTAGCTAAGAGATCTCAATGGATACTTGGTGGAGACGGTTGGGCTTATGATATAGGTTACGGTGGACTTGATCATGTTCTTGCATCAGGAGAAAATGTAAATATTCTTGTATTCGATACAGAAATTTACTCTAACACTGGTGGTCAATCTTCTAAATCTACTCCAATTGCTGCTATGGCTAAATTCGCTGCTGCTGGTAAGAGATCTAGAAAGAAAGACCTTGGTATGATGGCAATGAGCTATGGTAATGTATATGTTGCTCAAGTTGCTATAGGTGCTGATTACAATCAATTTGTTAAAGCAGTTGTAGAAGCTGAAGCTTATGATGGACCATCTCTAATCATATGCTATGCTCCATGTATATCTCATGGATTAAAAGAAGGTATGGGTAGAAGTGTTGCTAATGAAGAACAAGCTGTTAAAGCTGGATACTGGCATTTATACAGACATAACCCAACTCTTAGAGCTGAAGGTAAGAATCCATTCTCACTAGACTCTAAAGAGCCAACTGAAAGCTTCAGAGACTTCTTAATGAAACAAGTAAGATACTCTGCTATAGCTAAACAATTCCCAGAAGAAGCAGAACAATTATTCACAATGGCTGAAGAATCTGCTAAAGATAGATTAGATAGCTATAAAAGATTAGCTGACTAATATAAAATCAAAATTTAATTAATTAATATATAAGAAATGGTGGACTGTTATAGTCCACCATTTTTATATTGTAATAATATTTTTTATATTCCAAATAA
>NZ_JANKBY010000290.1:0-4856 GCF_024621905.1 Terrisporobacter muris | reverse complement strand
AAAATAAAATCATTAAATCTTCTTGTCTATTTTTAATTTCATTTATAAAAAATAAATTATCCTCTATCATCTTTTAAGAGTGCTTCTAATTCATCTTTTACATACTTAATTTTTATATTACTTAAATCAATATTTTCACCTAATATTAATGGCGATTCTTGTTTAAATAAATACTTACCACGATTAGAAGTTCTTTCTATTTTCTCAAATTTTGTAGTTGTACTTATTTTATCTCCAACAATCTCTTCTTTTTTCACTAAAAACTTACTTTCTTTATCAAAATAAAGATTTAAGTTTCTACTAATATATTTTATTACCGAAGTATTTGAAGTCTTTTCTTCTCTAAAAAAAGTGCCTTTACCCTGTTCTAAAGTACTTAATATATCATCTTCAAATTGAGAATAGTTTTCAAAATTCTTTTCATTTTCTTTAGCTATACTCTCATCCAATTTGGTCATTACCCCTTCGAATTCCTGATCATCTTCTCCTATAGATAGGTATTTACTTCCCTTATCATAAAATATCATTCTATTAACTAATTCATTATTTTCATATGTATCCATTTGTTCTAAGCCATTTTCTCTATCAACATATGTATCTATAGTATATCCATCTGATTGAATCTCAGTAATATGTTCAATATAGTTATTACCTATATCTGCTTGCTTTTTAGCTTCTTCAAATACTTCCAATTGTTCTTTTCTAGTCACATTTCTCAGTTTTTCAGTTGTTTCGTTATATACTACAGAACCTGAAAGCAAAATTCCCACAATTAATATACAACTTCCTATAATTTTTTTCTTCATTTATTGCATTCCCCTTATATTATTTTTCTACTATATTTATTTTACTATTTTTTTACAATACTAAAAAGATATTAATTCATTAAAACACTTAATAGCATAAGCATCTGTCATACAAGAAATATAGTCAACAATGGCTTCCTTATAAACATTTTCATTGTTTAAAGTGCCATAAATCTTTTCATTATTAAGACTACTCTTCAAATCCTTACTATCAAAAATACTCTCATCACAGTATTTTATTATCCATCCTTTAAAATCACTTATAACAAACCTATACTTCTTATCTATATTAGCTTGTAAATTATTAATGGTATTTTCTTTGTCATAGTACTTAAATAGTTCTTCAAATATACTGTTAATTACTAGGTTTGCATATTTTTTATAGTAACTAAACTTCTTATTATCATATATTTTTTCATAATTGAATTTTTTTATAGAGTCAATGAAATTCTGTTTTTCATGAGAAAAGCAAATCCCATTTTCAATAGAGCTGTTTTCAATAAGATCACCCATTAGTTCGTGCATTATTACTGAAGTGTTTACTGTTTTTTGACCGTACTTAAGCCCTAGTTCGTACACATCTTTTAAATCGTCACGACTAATTATTTTTAGAAGAAGTGCGTCTTCTATATCTCTGCCCAGGTATGCTATTTTGTCTGAAATTTTCACAACACAACCTTCCCAAGTATAAGGCTGTACTTGACCAGGATTTGTTATGGTATTCAAATCTATATATTCTTTTCTTGGAAAAATCCCATTTTCATCCACCTCACCACAATGACATATAATCCCATCTCTCACTGCATAAGTAAGATTCAAATTACTCATATTTCCCTTATTATCTTGCAATAATTCCAACTTATCAACTACCCTCAGGCCATTTTTTTCATGCCAAAAAGAATAATCTAGATTGTCTTTTAATATTTTTTTAATTACATTTTCACCTTCATGTCCAAAGGGTGCATGGCCTAAATCATGACCTGTGGCTATGGCTCTTGTTAGTTCATAATTTAACCCAAGTGATTTAGCTATGATATAACTAACAGACTCCACATGTGATACATGCTCCATCCTAGTACAAATATGGTCGTTTTGTGTGTTAAAAAATACTTGCGTCTTATGTTTTAATCTTCTATATGCTAAGCTGTGCAAAATTCTAGTATAATCTCTTTCAAACTCAGTTCTCATATCATTATTTCTAGTGTATAACTCATTTTGCCTAAAAGTTGCTTTTTGGCAATTGCTATCTTCATTCATTGCCACATGAGAAAATTTCTTGTACATAATCACCCTCCACATATAATTCAAATATAAGCTATATATTAAGAATATTATAGCACTATTTCCCTATATATCTTACATTTCCTCCCAACTGATTAGCATAAAATTCGCTTTGCTCATGTCACCATCCTCTCTTTATTAATCAAAAACAATTCCCTTGTATTAATAGTTTTTTAAATAATTATAAAAAACATTAAATCTAATAATTAAAGTAGCAAATCTAATAATTTATATAAACATAATAAATTAAATAAAGCTTCAAAAATTTTTATGATATAATATGTTTATCAAATACAAGGGGAGAATTATTGATATGAAATTTGATTTGAACAGCACGATTTTTGTAATGAGAAAATATCTAGATATACCAAGTCCAACAGGGTATACAGATATTGCTGTTTTGGAGTGTAAGAAAGACTTTGAAAAATTAGGCTTAGAATGCAATCTTACAAAAAAGGGATGCTTAATAGCAACTCTTCAAGGTGAAGATGATGAAAATCAAGTGACAGTCTCAGCTCATATGGATACCTTAGGTGCCATGGTTAAAGAAATAACTTCTGATGGAAAACGAAAATATCACAAGATTGGTGGTGGTTGCTGGGATCTATTGAATGTGAGAACTGTACTATAATCACTAGAAAGAATGGTGAAATAAGAGGTACTGTTGTTTTTAAATATTCATCTACTCATACATATGGACAAGCTCTAGCTACCAATGAAAGAAATAATGATACTATGATGATTAGACTTGATGAAAAAGTTAACTCTAAAGAAGATGTACTTAATTTAGGAATAAACGTAGGTGACTTCATATAAATTCTATCCTACTTAATTGTGGTATATTAAAGATAAATATCTCTAGCCTCGATCTATTTATGGCATTTATCATATATACAAATGAAACTCCTGATATGGATTTTATTATTGTTCCCATTATTATCCGACATAAAAATTGTAAAAATATAACTCCATAAATTAGTGTTATCATAGTAATTAATTTTTATATAAATATGATAAATTTATTTTCTGGTAACATAAATAAGGTATATATTGGTTTAGTTTTATTAAAAAAATCTTTGTACCAAATTACCAGTCCATAATATAAACACCAAATTAATGCTCCTATTAAAAATGTAAAAGATAACATATATATCATCTGTATCAAATCAGCGAATCTGATTATTTCTCTTCCTGACTTTTCCTTAAATACTGATATTCCTATTTTATAACCTAATATTGACTCTGCCTCTAAAATATTTAAATACATAAAAAGAAAATATTCCTACATTGCAAAAAAACAATAAAACATTTACCAACTATACACTTAGTATAAAGTTTAAAACATTCGTAATATTATTTATATTTTTTAAAATAAATATTGTATTTTTCGTATATATACTATAAAATGTAAAAAACACATTTTTTTTGGAGGGCAATAAGACAACATGAGATTTAAGAAATTATTATCACTAGGAATTATTTTATCAATGACATCTTCAGTATTAGTAGGATGTTCTTCAAACAAAGATAACTCTAAATCATCAGGTGAATCTTTAAAAATAACTTTAGTTGCAGACGTTGGTGGTATCAACGATGAATCATTCAACCAAAGTGCTTGGGAAGGTTTACAAAGAGCTAAAGATGAATTAGGTGTAGATGTAAACGTACTAGAATCTAAGCAAAGTTCAGATTATGTACCAAATGTGGAAACAGCAGTAGACAATGACTCAGACTTAGTAATAGGTGTTGGCTTCCAAATGAATACAGCCATAGAAAATGCTGCAAAGAGCTATCCAGAAACTAACTTTGCAATAATAGATGCTTCTTTTGAGAATCAACCAGAAAATGTATCTTCTTTAATGTTTAATGCACAAGAAGCTTCATATTTAACTGGAATAATAGCGGCTAAGAAAAGTGAAACTAATAAAGTAGGATTTATAGGTGGTACAAAAGAAGCTGTAATAGAAACTTTTGAATATGGATTTATGGCAGGAGCAAAAGCTGTGGACAGTAATATTGAAGTTTTAAGACAATATGCTGATACATACACAGATGCATCAAAAGCAAAATCAATTGCTAACTTAATGCACTCAAAAGATGTAGACGTAATATTTACAGCAGCAGGAAGTGCTGGTTTAGGACCAATAGAAGCTGCTAAAGAAAACAATAAAATGGCTGTTGGAGTTGATAAAGACCAAAATTCTCTAGCTCCAGAAAATGTAATAACTTCTGCAATTAAAAGAGTTGACGTGGCTGTTTTCAACACTGTAAAAGATTTACTAGAAGGGAACTTCAAAGGTGGTCAAGTTAATGTATTTGGCTTAAAAGAAGATGGTGTTGGTATATCTGAAACTACTTCAAAAAATGTAGATAAGGAAATATTAGCTCTTGTAGAAGAACATGCACAAAAAATAAAAAATGGAGAAATAAAAGTTCCATCAAATAAAAAAGATTACGAGGAATTTCTAAAGTAGATTAATCTACTTAATATTATGTTATTACCCTAGAAATAGGTTAATATAAATTTTGTAATACTTACTTGCCAAAAAATGACACCTATCTTGAGGTGTCATTTTTATTGCTTAAAATCTTATTATAGTAACTTATTATATAACTATTGCAATTCTATTTTATTGATTTTTTATATTTATCAAAATTATCAACTTTTATGACTTTTATTTATTTAAATTATCTATCTCCTCCGTGGTATTATAGTTTCAGAAGCTGTTTAAATAATTCATAGTTAATATATTTTGTTACAATAGTTTT
>NZ_JANKBY010000028.1:0-21595 GCF_024621905.1 Terrisporobacter muris | reverse complement strand
CTTTTCTATACATTGGCAATATTCTTCTATATTATTTTCATCTACCTTCTCTTTAGATAATGTTGCTCTTAAACCATACTTATTATTATATACTTTAACTAATAAATCTCCAGCCAATCTAGATGCCAAATATGAAGGTATCTTTTTGTTACATAATTCACCATATGCTTCAATAGTAGAAACTTGATGATATCTACTTACATTACATTCTACACTCGCATCAAGCAATATTTGAGTGCCTATTATATTAGTTATCGTAAAAATATTTTGTAAATCTACATATTTTTCTATATCAGATTCATTCGCACAGTTTATAACAACATCAAACATTTCTTTTTCGAAAATCTATTCCAGGGAGGACTTATTATTTTCATATCTCATTGTATCCATTGCTGCAAAGGTTATTTTTTTTAAGAAATAATATGAATATTGTTACATTTTTAATTTCTTTGCACTATAATTATTTTAGGCTCGAATGATAACTATATGATATAGTCCATTCTTTAAGTTACATATTATTTAATATTAAAGGACAACCTCCCCAAGGTTGTCCACTTTTCATGTCTATTTCGAACAAGGTTGTTGCCTTAATCGATAGCAAAACCATTCGCAAACACGTTGTTCAAATATACTTTCTTAATTCATTTTGAGCAACGGACTTATCTGAAATTTCATGGCGCCCACACAGTGGCTTAAAGCAGTAGCAAAATTATTCGCCAACACGTTGCTCAAAGATAAGTCGTTGGCGACATGAATTAAAAAAGTGACTTAAGCTAAGCCACTTTATTAATTCATTTTAAAATAAAGATGAAAATTACAATATCTATTCAAAGAGTTACAATCTTCTTTGATAAACTGCCAAGTCTCCTTATAATCTCCAGGAGTAGTAAAGTCGTTCTCGCTTAAGAAGTCCACAAAGCCACTTTCTTGACCCACATATTTATCCACAAAATCATAAGAATATGCACGTTTTTTCTCATAAGCTGTATTTTGGCAATTGTGAAGCACATGTTCCAGGTTACATGAGAAAAAATAAACTTTGTAGCCAATTCGCCCAATATGGCTAGTTTGATAAAGTTTATTTAAAATCCCGCTTTTTCTTTGGTTTCGCTCCACAATCAAATCTCTTTTATTTGTAACAATGGAATTATGTGTGTAGAAAGTTTTTTCCTGATTCATATCTTCCTTAACAAAATCTTCCTTAATAAAAGCCCCATCTGTATCAACTAAGTGAATTATTTCTTTTATATCTGTTTTTTTTAAACCATTATTCTGTGCTAAAAATTTCTTTACTTGGCTGTCAATCTTTCTAATAATATTTTGACAGTTTGAATTAAAATCCGCTGTAATATCTTGATTTATTACGTGAAATTGAACACTGCTGTCTTGTACTAATTTTGAAAGAATTAAACTCAGAGACATTTCATCGGTGATTCCTTCTACTATAAATAGTACTATTTTCTTCGTCTTCATCATCTGCTGTTATCCCTGCCATGTCTATTCGCCTCATCTCTTTTCATCTTAACTATTACCATTTCCAAGCATCCATGCCTTTCTAAAAGCGTAGTTTATCTCATATTTATTAGTCTCATCGTACAAGTCTTCTTTCTGTCCACCAAGCATAATACCTCTATAATAAAAATCACGAAGGTTGTTGCCAACTTTTGCATTGTTTAAACTTATGTATCTATTGTTTTCATTTGTCGTCGTAAACACAACAAGCTCTTTATTCAATTTTTCCAAAGCTCTCAGATTATGAGATGTAAAAATCAACTGTCCTTTGGCACTTTTACTTAAAATTTCAAGAATTTCTCCTAATAAATATTCAAAAATACCTGCATCCAACTCATCCACAGCAACTAAAATATTTTCATTATTATACATTCCTATTAAAACACTTAAAATAGAAATAATTTTCTTGATTCCGTCAGATTCGTACTTTAAAGGGATCTTTCTTCCATTTCTCACTGACAAAAGCTCCACCTTAAATGCTTCTTTTGAATTACTTAAAGTTTCCTTACCATAATTTTTTATTTCTATCTTTAATTTTGGAACTAAAGTATTCAACACCACGTTAATTTGTTCCAAAATTTTCTTCACTGTCTCCAGTTTATCCATATCAATAACAGATAAACCAAATAAGTTTAGTCCAATATTACCTCTCATATTTACCTTCTTGTTTTCCAACATAAAACTAAGAGGTATCATCCTATTACTTGTTATGGCTCCCAACTCATCATTTTGTATAACAAAGATGTTAAATATTGCAAAGTTTCTTAAAATAGCTAGAATTTTACTATTCTCTGGGCTAGTTTTTGCAAAAGATGTTAGCAAAAGTGAGAAGGTCTTTGGACTAAAAATAAAGGATGTGGAATTTTCCTGAGAAAGTCCTTTCGCAATACCAAGCCCCACCTTTTTATCAGTAGAGTTTGCTGCTTCTCTGTAATTCTTTATGGGTCTAAAAGTATAGTCCTCATCATCCATATCATAATCCACGATGGTGATACTCTTTCTCCACTGATTTTCTTCCCATTTGGAATAGCTCAACTTCTCCCTAAAAACTTCAACAGTTATATCCTTGTCATCATGTACACTTATAATTCTGTGTTCATCCATTCCTAAAACTTTGTCCTTCTCTAAGTTCATTTCACTGTTATTATTAATATCCGTAACTTTATTGTATTCAACATTATTGCCAATATTTTCACTTAAATCTAGCATTTCATTATATTCCATACTTAAATCATCTGGAAAAGCTCCACTTTTATAAGTTTTTCTTAACTCAAATTTATAAAAGACCCTATAAGTTTCACCTTTATCAATTATCCTAAATTCAAATCCAAGGGCTGCTGAGTTCTTCTCACAAGAAATAAAGTTGCAAAAATTAGGATTTAACTTTTGTCCAGAAATCACCATTCTAAAAAGATAAAGAGCGTTTATTACAGAAGTTTTACCTGAGCCATTTTGACCATAAATACCCAAAATATTAGATATCTTTCCTGTCTCTCTATCTTCTTTAAAGTCAATCTTTCCATACTTTACATTTTTAAAGTTTTCCAACTCCAGCCCCTTCAACTTCACAATCCTATCTTCCATAAAATCACCTCCACAGTACAACAAAACACCCAATCTCCAAGATGGGTGTTTTATTTCATTTTTTTATTACATATTTCATAACAAAAAAAGTAATTGGAGTGGCAACTATTGCTGTAATCACTGGTGCCACCTTACTACTCATATTTAGCCTATCCACCAACAAAATTATTCCTAAATATTGAATAATAAAGTTAGGTATATAAGTTAGTGGAAAAATTAAAAACTTCTTCACACTAGGCTTTTGTTTATATGTAAAATAAGTATTCAAAAAATAAGATCCTAGGATACTAACTACATAACCCAAAACAAATGAAATTCTATATGCAAATTTAAATATATCCATAAAAACCAAGTAAGATAAATAGTAATCAGCAGTATTAATACACCCAACAATGGCATATTTCACAAATTCAACTAAATTACCTCTATCTTTAATATTTATAAAAGTTCTATCCATAAAACTGTCTCCTTCTTTTAATGATTTGACTATTCTTTATGGTTATCTTTTATTTTGCAGTTTTTATGCTAATTTCATTCTTAATTATTTGATATATCATTATATTTCAATACTTTTTTAATATTTTTGTGAATTATATCATTAATTCTTTGTTTATTATTATATTTTAATACTTATTTTATTAATTTTTTTCTTCCTTTTAAAACTTTTATACACAATAACACTAATACAATACCTACAAAACTTCCAGATGAGTCTATCATCACATCTCTCACTTGTCCTGCTCTTCCTGGTACAAAAAGTTGATGAATTTCATCTGAAATAGCATAAACTACACATAGTAAAAATGCAAACTGAGGCTTTTTATTTATTTTTTCAAATTGTAAAAATGTAAGTATTGATAAAATCCCCAGTATCATATATCCAATAAAATGAGCACTTTTTCTCGTTATAAATTGAAGATTTTCCACTACGTTTTCCTGAACTTCTTCTGGTTGCTCATTAAAATTCGGCACTGCCGATAAAATCATTTTAATAGTGCCTCCACTTGTATTTGATGATACTTCTGAATTTTGTGATGACATTGAAAATATAAATGCCATCCAAATTACAAGCAACACGGCGAAAATACTTTTTTTCACTGTTATTCTCTCCTTTCTCAAATTATATTATAGTCCATTTTTATATTTTTGTACAAAAATAGGACCATCTCTTTTGAGATAGTCCTTTATCAAGAATATGAAAATCTTATTTTCTCTTCTTCTTTTTTTTCTTTTTCTTCTTTTTATGTATACCTTTTTTATCTGGTTCTTCTGTTTTCACAATTTTGCAAGACTTACGTATGTTGTAGTACATAAATGCACCTATTATAAATAACACTGCTATGCTTGCTTTGTCTAATGCATTCCCCACCTTATTTCCCATGGTAAAATATCTGGCAACTAGTAATATAATTGAGACAAATCCATACGCCATAATGTGAGTTCCTGCTACTTTTGCCACTTTCTTATTATCATATTTTTTCTCATTAACAAAAATTATGTAGCGCCCTAGGTTGTATCTTAGTGTTGCATAACCTAGGCCAATGGCAAGTATGCCTATAATTAAATCCGTATATAATCCCGTCATATTATCCCCTCCTTGTCCAAATACATTATATCATTTGTTGGAGGTAAATCATAACAATATGATTATATAAATATATATTAAAAAATTCGCTTCGCTCATATCGCCAACGATATGCCTTCGCTAGCGCTTCAGGCAAATCCGTTGCTCAAAAATTACCTTGTTCAAAACTTCATTTGGTCACCTCGTCGACTATATACCCTCGTTATCAATTCGGATACATCCGTTGCTCAAAATTTCCTTTGGTAATATCGTCAACGATATATCCTCGTTACCACTTTAAGCCACTATGTGGGCGCCATGAAATTTCGGATATATCCGTTGCTCAAATTCCCTTTGGGCAAAGTTTTCTACTTAACTTTTATGTTTTTTACGTTACTGTAGTAGCTATATATATTGCCGCAGTCGGCAGTTCTGTAGGCTCTCACTTTGTAATAATATGTTTTTCCTGTTTTCAAACCTTCATCTGTAGTATTTAAAGTGGAACCACTTGTGACAGTTTTTATTTTTTTATAACTACCTGTTTTACTGTCTGCTCTGTATACTGCGTATCCATAAGCTCCAGTGATTTTCTTCCAGCTAATTTTTACCTTCCCTGTTTTAGTTGTATTTCCTGTATTCTTCGATGAAGTTGAAGATACTGTAATAACTGGTGTGTTACATTTTGTGCTGGCTTTTAATTTTGTAGAATATGAACCATAGTCCCTACTATTCCCAACTTTTCTGTAGGCTCTAACTTTATAATAGTATGTTTTTCCTGTTGATACATTTTTATCTGTAAAATTATTATTAGTTCCTCCACTAAGTTCTCCTATTTTTTTGTATGTTCCATCTTTACTAGTTGCTCTATATACTCTGTATCCACTGGCATAACTAGCTTTGTCCCAACTCAATTTAATTAAAGTTTTATAAGATGAATTCTGTTTTAGATTTTTTACCTGTGATGGATATTTAGTTTTTCCATAAAAAACATTTGAATAATCGCCATAAAGATTTTCATCACCCACTGTTTTATATGCTCTTATTTTATAGTAATATGTTTTACCACTAATTAGTCCTCCATCTGTATATGTATTTGAAGATTTATTGGAAACTGTGGCTACTTTAGTATATTTTCCATCTTTTGATGTAGATCTGTAAATTCTATAACCTGTTACACCGTATTCTTTGTCCCATCTAACTTTCAAAGAATCAGTGGTATTACTTAAAATTCTTACCCCAGAAACTTTACTTGGATAAATTTTAAATGTTGCCATTTTTTGACCAGTATAACTGCCTATGCCTACTATATTTATAGTTCCTTTTCCACTTGATATATTTTCTCCATAATCTAAAGAATAATCTTTGCCTTCTTCAAGAATTTTATTATCATATGTAGCTGTAATACTTGGTTTTAAATTTCCACTGTAGGATATGAATTTTTCTCCATTTCCTATTTTTGTAATTTTACAATCATTAATATCATATCTAACTTTCACACTACAACTTGCCTTTTTACCCTTTTTAGTTGTAGCTGTAATTGTTGTATGACCTAAACTTATACCTGTTACTTTTCCTTTTGAATCTACTTTTGCCACACTTTCATTACTACTGCTAAAAGACTGAATTTCATCATTATAATCCAGTTGAATTCCATATAGTTTAAATGACTTTCCCATACCTATTGTTTTTTGTAGCTTATTTAAAGAGAATTTTTCACCATAATAATCAACATCTTTGTAAGAAGTCTTTGACATTGGATAAGCTAAATTAAACTCCTTTGTAGTAAATTGTGAATCTCTTTTGTGGTCTTCGAATTCTACATTATTTCTCAGGAAATATGTATAATAAACATAATTATCATCGCCGTTGGAAGCATCCCAAGTATTATCTATGTTGTACCACTTCGTCCCTATTTTTCCAATGTTCCATGCATGATAGTCACTGCCTGCATAACCTGTGATACATCTTACACCTAATCCCAAATCTTTCATCATTTTATATGTTAAAGCTGCATACCCATTGCATACCACATTTTTTGAAACAATACCGTCATAGGCAGAGAATTTCGTTAAATCATAATCATATACTATATTTTCAGTAATAAAATCATGTACAGACTTAGCTTTAGTATATTCATCTGCATTGTAAACATCTAACTCATCTAGTACTTTTTTTACTTCGTAGTCCACACGTTGTTCTTGTTTATAAGTAGAAAGATATTCCATTTGAAAAATAAATTTAGTTTCAGTTGACTTACTGTCATTCCAGTCTACATAAAAATTACTCCAGTGTCTAAAAAGATAGTCTCCTTCACTGGAATTAGCGTTGGCATTATCTTCTACTGCCATGGCAAATAAGTCTGCATATAAAGTGCTATAATTCTTCTGCTTTATTGTAAATTCAATAGTTCCACTTCTCTTTACCATCTCTCTTCTTAAATAATTTGCAGCATCTTTCTTTGTATAAAAAACATTAGTTGAGTATGGTGTTACTGAAGATTTTGGCGAGTAGGTTTTTACATTCACTCCTTGGTACAAAGGATTTACTACTTTTCCATCTTCCTCTTCTATAACCTGAAGTTCATCTTTTGAACTTCCAATAGAAATAACTTTTGGACTTGTTTCATAAGCAGAACTTAAATTTTCTGCAAAAATATTAAAATCTCCTATTGAGATTAAGTTAAAAATCAGTAAGGAGCATAAAAATAAACTTATTGTTTTCTTTAAACCTTTCATATCATATCCCCCAGAATAATATATTTTTAAAATTGGAGTAAAATTTCCTCATTCTTAATTATTCTGCTATTTGACCAAAATTCCTTTTTATGTCTATTTTTTTGCACAACAAAAAGGAACACTAATTTTCAATTAATGCCCCTATTTCCCATTTACAGTTTCCTACAACAATTACAAAGTTAATTATGTAAGAAAATATCCCAATCTCATATACTATCCCCCAAATAATTCAAAAATTTTTCCTTTGTATCTTTATATTTAGACTGACTAACAGGAACTTTATCACCGCTTTTTAAAATGAATTTATTTGTAGTTAGAATATTTACTTTCTCCATGTTTACAATATAACTTTGATGACATCTTATAAATTTCTCTGGTAAAATATTTTCTATTTCGTTTAATTTTTTGTATATAGTTTTTTTGATTTTATCACAATGGATTATAACAGTTCTTAAATGGCTTTCCATATAATTCACATCATTTAAATTAATTGAGACAACCTCTTTCTTTATCTTTATATTTAAAATTTCTTCTTTATTGACCTTTATAACTTCCATAGCTTTATTTAAAGCTTTTTTTAGTTTTTCTTCATTTATAGGTTTTGTAAGATAATCCAAAGTTTCAACTTCAAATATATCCTCCACGTAAGATGCATTCCCTGTTATAAATATGATCTTTATATTATTAAATTTTTGTTGAATTTTTTTCGCAATATCAATGCCCAAATGATCTTTTAAATCTATATCTATAAAAATAATATCTGGATTACTTATATCACTATTTATATATTCTATTAAATCATACCCGTTTTCAAAAGTTGTAATTTCACAATTGTCCTCTAATATAATTTCTATTTTTTGCTTTAAATATTGCAAGATATTTTTATCATCGTCACATATGGCAATATCCAATTTAATCCCCCCCCTTATACAAAAATAATCACTACCCCTAGGATATTTTTTCTTTACTTGTATTAATATTCTCTTAAAGTTTTTTATTCCCTTTTTTTAGTAAAAATACTATAATTTTCATCAATAAATAACATGAGAGTAGTAAAAAGCTCTCAATAAGCCTATTATCTGAGAGCTTTTTATCATATTGGTTTATGGGTTTTTACAGAGAGTATATAGTTAATTGGGTATTGATACCTAAACTGTAACTTTATTTATAACTTTTACGCCTAGTTCTTCCAAACGTCTCACAACAAAATCTCGGTCTTTATTTACTTCCTCCATCAAATAAGCTATATCTTCTTCATCAATTTCTTTTAGCTTATTATTAACAACTGCATTTTTTATAAAATTATTTTTTAATCTATCCATATCTAAATCATTAGATTGAATATCACCTATGTTCCAAGGAATTACTATATTCTTACCTGGAATGTTTTCAACAGGATTTCCTCTTCTTACTTCTATACCATTTTGTTTTGCAAAAGTAAGCTGTGGCATTGGGTGTTTTCCAGCTCCTGTGTATTCTGTTTCTTGTACTACTATTATTTGATCCTTATCCATTTCTTTTGCTATGGAAATTGCTGCTGCAAGAGAAGTATTTCCTGCCGGTCCTCTTTCTATTCCTTCCACTTGAGCTAATGCTTCTGTTACATAGAAAACTTCTCCTTGCGTAACTGTTACATATCTGTCCATATATCTAAGAACCCTCGCTGCATTTCTTGGTACGTCAGATCTATCTGGCCAAGTAGCAAATGGGACACCAAATCCTGTATGACCTGTTGTGAAAGATTTTTTGTTAAATGCATGATCAGATGCCATGTGTAATCCACTTAAATCAACAGATGCTCCTACTATTTTAGTATCTTTTGCTCCAGCTAAATTTAAACCTCTTGCCGTACCTGTAAGATTTCCTCCACCTGCATGTGTTGCCACTACCACATCTGGATATTTACCTTCCATTTCCATCATTTGATTAGCTAATTCGTATCCTAAACTTTCCACACCTGCTATCCCAAATGGAGTATATAAAGAAGCATTGAAGTATCCTGTTTCTTCTAATAATTTTAAGAATGTATAAAATAGCTCTGGTCCAACTGTTAATTGTATAACTTCTGCACCTAGTGCTTCACATTTTCTTGTTTTTTCTAGTATTTCTGGTTGTCCTACTTTTTTAGAATCAAATACTTCTTGAACTATTATACATTTTAGTCCAAGTTGAGCTGCTTGTGATGCTACAGCTGCACCGTAATTTCCACTAGTTGCTGCTATTACACCTTTGTATCCCATTTTTTTAGCATGATAAACAGATATAGCTGCTCTTCTTGCTTTAAATGATCCTGATGCATTTGCTGCTTCGTCTTTTACAAATATCCTAGCTCCCTTACCTTCTTTTGAATATTTTCTAACTAAAGCAGTTATATTTTTAAGTTCAACTAAAGGTGTCCCTCCTACTTTTGTTTCTTTTTGTATTTTTATTATATCTTCTATTGAATATCCAACTGATGCCATCATTTTTTCATAGTCAAAAGCTATCTTTCCATGTTCAAAAACACTATAATCAAGTCCTACTGCTTGCTTCATTATGTCATTTTTTCTACCCATTACGGCTAAGTAAGACATATCCTTCATATCTACATCCCCTTCTCATTAATTAAATCTTTCTTAGAAAATTTAATAGATTTAATATCTTTATATTTATTAAATAAACTTTTCTTTATATTTTTAATTTTATTTGTTTAGCTCTTCAATCTCTTTTCTAAGTTCCATTCCTACTTGAATTAATTCCTTTACTGGTTCACCAAAATCATGTACATGTCTAGGATTAATTGCGCATAATTGTCCTCTAACATTTCTTCCTATTATAGTTTCTATCTCTATTTCATCACCTATAGTTGCTTCTTCTGTCATCATCAGTCCTCTTATCCATTGAACTAAAGGCACTTCTTTTGTATCATCTGGTACTTGAGGTGCTCTTTCTTCTGGCTTCAAAAGTACTTCTTGAATCTCTACCCAATCACCTTTTTTTGCTAAAATCATTTTCTACTATCTCCCTTCTCAATTTAGACATCCTATATTTCATAAACTCAAAGCCTATAATTTGTCAGAATAGACCCTGAGTTTAATTAGCATCTTAAATTTTTAAGCTTCTGCTTCAGCTAAAGTCTTTACTTCTTCACCTTTACTATTTACATACATTCTTCCCCAGCCACTTATCATGGCAAATAACATTACTACAAGCAATGCCCAACAGTAAATTATCCATGGAGACATTTGAGTTGTTGTAAGTGCAGGCACCATACTACCAAATTGTTCACTAGCTTGAACTGACAAGTTTTTAGTAAGTAATAAAGCTGGTGTCCAAGGTAGGGAATAAACTAATGTACAAGCTGTTGCATCTAATAAGTTCGCCCTTCTATATGGAGATATTTTATATTTTTCCCCTAAAGGCTTAGCAAAAGATGTTCCTATGGCAAGGATTGGTGGTGCATTTAATCCCATTATTCCTGACATTGCAAGCGCCAATCCTCCTATACTCATTTCAACTCCACGAGCAGTATGTACAAATTTCTCTGTCACACCTATTAAGGCTTGATCTCCTCCACCTTTTTGCATAATTCTAACACATGCTAAAACTAAAAGAGCCAGTATACAAATATCAACCATTCCACCAATTCCATCTACTAGTAAACCTTGAACTGTACCTTCTTGTATAAATAACAAGTCTGATGGGCTTATCATTCCAAGTCCACATCCAAATATTGCAGCTGCTATTGTTCCTATAGTTGTTGCTGCTATTATATGATAGCCTTTAATTGCCAAAGTAATTGTTATAGCTGCTGGTATTAACATAAACAATCCTTTTGGATTCATATATTGAGAAACTAACTCATAAGGAATATCTTGAGCTACTCCCCCACCACCAAATAACATAATTACTACTAAAGTAGCTGCTCCAGCCACCAAGGAATATTTTAATCTTGATTTTACAACTCCACCCACATCTGCTCCTTGGGTTGCTGCTGAACATATTGTTGTATCAGAAAGCGGTGCCAAGTTATCTCCAAAAGCTCCTCCACCAACTATGGCACCTGCCATAACAACTGGGTTTGCTCCAAGTAAAACACCTGCTGGATATAATACAGACATCCCTGCAACTATTGTTCCAAATCCTGTTCCTGCTGCTGTTGCGAATAATGCACTTGCTATAAATGTAATTGCCACGAAAATTCTTCCACTAGCTCCAATGTTATATGCAAGCCAAATTATCCCTTCAACTAAACCAGATGCTCTTAGAACTGATGCAAAAACACCTGCAAATATCCAACATGCTATTGGTGTTACTGCTATTGGATCTGCCATACCTTCTATTACTGTATCACAGTAAGTTTGTTTATCCTTGGCAAAGAAATATGTTGCCATGATTCCTAATAATGCGCCAATCCACATCCCCCTTATATCTGGGGCGTTAAGTAGTGATATATAAATTGCTATGATTATAAATACTCCAAAAGGTAAAAAGGATGTCCATCCTCCTCCATAAAACTTAAGCGCCTTTTTCTCTTCCATATATAAAACCCTCCATTTTATAATTGATTATTATATCTGTCTTTATATTTAAGCAAGTTATATGCCAAGTTTTGGTTTTTATTGGAAAATAATGTATTTTTGAATAAAATTGAAGGATTATTCTATAAAATGCTTATAGTTGACTAGTTTTTATTTTGATAAAGTATAAAGTACTTACAATAAAAAATTCGCTTCGCTCATATCGCCAACGAGATGCCTTTGCTCCGCTTCAGGCAACTCCGTTGCTCAAAATTTACTTTTTTACTATTTCTCAAACGTATCTCTATTACTTAGATATAGGAGTTTTCCACAAGCGTAAGAGTATTATAATATGCTAGTAAGTAAAAAAGGAAAAACACTTCCAGCAAGTCTCACATTTTATCAAATAAATGTGCAACTTTTTTCCACCTGGAAATATTTTTCCTACTAAGTATGTAATTTTTTTCACACTATAAATCTTCTTTTACGTTATACTCCACTATTTTATTAAAAAGTTGTCTTCTACTAATTTCTAAATATTCAGCACTTTTTGTAATATTACCATTAAATCTATCTAGTACCTTTTTTATATAATTTGCTTCTGCTTCTTGTTTTATTTCTTTTAAAGGTTTAATATCTTCCAATTTCAAAAAGTTGCTACATTCATCCTCTTTATTATCTAAAACATTTGTGGATACAAGTTCCTTTCGAATAATTCCATTGTCTGATAAAACCACAAGTCTGTCTAAAATATTTTTCAACTCTCTTATGTTTCCCTTATACTCATAATTCAAAAGATAATTCATCACATCCCCTTCCACCTTTACAATTTTTTTATTGTATTTGGCAGAAGATTTTTTCAGAAAGAAGTTAATTAACATTGGTAAATCTTCTTTTCTTTCTTTCAATGATGGTAAATGAATAGAAATAGTATTTATTCTATAAAATAAATCTTCTCTAAATTCTTTGTTTTCTATGGCCTCTCTAATGTCCTTATTAGTAGCACAAATTAATCTAAAATCCACATCTATAGGTTTATTGCTCCCAATTTTTTCTATAGTTCTATTCTCCAAAACTCTAAGCAGCTTTACTTGAGTATTTAAATCAATTTCTCCCACTTCGTCTAAAAACAAAGTTGCACCATGTGCTTCTTCGAAACGACCTATTCTTCTATTCGTTGCTCCTGTAAAAGATCCTTTTTCATGACCAAATAATTCAGATTCTAGCAAAGAACTTGATAAAGATTGACAATTTACTGCCACAAATTTTTCATTCTTTCTTTTACTATTTTCATAAATAAACCTAGCCATTACTTCTTTTCCTGTTCCTGATTCTCCTGTTATAAGCACATTTACATCGGCACTGGCTGCTTTTTGAGCAATTTTTATGATTTTTCTAAAATTATAGTTTTTAGTATCTAGTAAAAACTTATCATTTACTTTTTCAACTTTCTCAACACTTTCACACTCTACTTTAATTTTTTCAATTTCCCTTAAAAGCTCTCCTGGGTTATTTCCTTTTATAAAATATCCAAAAGCTCCCTTTTTCATTGCCTCCACAGCATTTTTTATAGTTCCAAAACCAGTAATTAACATAACATAAGTATCCACATAATTATTTTTTATTTCTTCCAACAAATGAATTCCATCCATTCCATTCATTTTTAAATCTGTTAAAACTAGTTGAAATTTCTCTTTTTCTAGTATTTCTAAAGCTTCTTCTCCACTATTGGCCACTTTAGTTTCATATCCTTCACTTTGCAAAATCATATTTATAACTTCTTGATATTGTACTTCATCATCTACCACAAGTATTTTAAATTTATACATCTAAATCAAATCCCCCTTTATAGGTATTTCAATCCTAAATGTTGTCCCCTTATTTATTTCACTTCTAGTTATTTTAATACTTCCACCAAGTTTTTCCACCTCATTATAGACTATAAAAAGTCCTAATCCCGTTCCCTTTCCTGGATTTTTAGTTGTGAAAAATGGATTAAATATATTATCTAAATTATGTTTTTCAATACCAATCCCCATATCAGTAATATCAATTTGTATAACAGGATCTTTATTAATACAAGTAACTTCTATAATTCCACCATTTGGCATGGAGTCAACAGCATTAGTAATTAAATTTATAAAAATATGTTTTAAGCTTTCTTCATTAGTATTAATAAATATATTTTCACAAGATAAAGTTGCTTCTATATTCATCTCTTTCATTGATTTTTTTTCAAGTTGTAAAATGGAAAGCAAAAACTCTCTTATATTAATTTCTTTAAATTCATCTCCTGAAATAGCAGAGAAATTAAGAAGATTGTCTATAATACCACTGGCTCTTTCTACTGATAATTCAATATTATCTATACTTTTCTGATAGATTTCCTCATTTTGCCTAGCATTTTTCCCTTTTAGAAGATAACAGTAATTTCTAATAACGCCTAGAGGATTTCTTATTTCATGGGCAATACCAGCAGCAAGTTGACCAATAGCCGCCATTTTTTCTGATTGTAACAATTGCTTTTCTGTGGCCTTTCTATTTGTAATATCCTCTACTGTGATTAGCATATCATAAGCTTTATTTTCTTCATCTTTATTATTTTTTAACTGATCTATATCCTTTATATTTCTTACATGAATTGTATAAATTCTATTATTATAATTAAATTCAAAAGGTATTTCTTTGTTATTTTTCACATCAATAGTCTCCCAAACATATTTAAACATATCATCTATTTCATATACCCTCTTGCTAGAAGACTCTTCCTTTGTAAAATTACAATACTCATAAAAAGCTCTATTTCCATTTAAAATACGCCCTCTACTATCTACAATAACAATATTCCTATTAAAAACATCAAATGCTGCCTGTAGCTCATTTTTACTTCTATTAAGTTCCTTTGTTCTATCAGTAACTGCATTTTTCAAAGATCTATTAATCAAACAAAATAAATATGTGAATAAGATAAAAATAAAAATTATACTTAGTACGATCTTAGCTGAATAAGTTTCCTTTTCTCCTGTATAAGTCATGGTTGCAGAAATACCGAACCATTTTTGTTGCATTTTTTCCATTATGTTATTTTTATTTAAAGAGTAAATTCCCTTATTTATAATATTAACTAACATTTCATGACTTTTAGGAACTGCCAAAACCACATCATTTTCATATATTGCTTTTTCTACTATTTTTAAATCATCTTTATAATTATTTTCCTGAATAAAATAACTACAAACTGGTTCATCACCAACTACAGCATCAGCCTCTCCATTTTTTAATAATTTCAAAGCCTCATTTATATCTGCTACATAAATATACTTAGCATTTGTCACATTATCTTCTAAAAATTCATTTGTATAGTCTCCTAACTGAACTGCTATTGTTTTATCTTTCAAATCCCCAATATTTGCTATATCTTTATTACTCTCATTAGTTACAATAACTCCTCTTAACTTATAAATTGGATTACTAAATAAATAATTTTTTGACCTTTGTGTACTTGGAAACATATCACATATATCTGTATTTTCGTTTTTTAACTCTGCTAGTGCCTTATCCCAAACTAAAGGCCTTACCTCAATTTGCAAGCCACTTTCTATGGATAAAGAGTTTAAATAATCAATAAAAATCCCTTTATACTGATTATCTGTATCCACATATCTAAGAGGTGGTGCATTTTTATCTGCTCCATAAATTATATCTCCATGATTTTTCAACCATTGTTGTTCCTCTTTTGTTAATGGCTTTGATATAGTAAAATATTCAACTAAATTTACACCATATTGAGTTTCTACTATATAATTAATTAGATTTAATATGAAAATTAATATCAAAACTCCTAGCATATAAATCTTTTTCTTCATAATAACCCCTTTTTCTTCTTTTTTATACTCAATATAATTATATAGTTTATACTCAATATAATTATATAGCATTTTTTCAAACCATCTAATAATAGTTTTCAATATATGGTAAAATAATATATAGACGTAAATTATTATTAGGAGTGAAGTCAATGATAATAGGAATAATTGGTCCTTTATTTTCAAGTACAAAAATAAAAGACTGCTTAAAAGAGATAGATCCACACATGGAAATTAAAATATATATTAGAGAAAAAGTTGAAGACACTTTAGAAGTAATTGCTGATTGTGAAAATGAATGTGATGCCATTTTATTTACTGGATGCGCTGTAAGTGAATATGTAAAAGAGCATTACGATATAAAAAAACCTTATGATTTTGTATCCAGGGGTGGTACAAGTATTGTAAAAGCCTTATGGGAAATAAAGTTAGATAATGCTAACTTTGACAAGATAAGTATAGACGTTATAGAAAATGAAGTATTAGAAGATATAATAAAAGATTTTTCCATTGAGCCTACTAACTTATATAGTAATCCATTTAGTGAACAAAGAAATGAAAACCAAGCTATTCAATGGCATAAAGATTTGTATAATCAAGGTAAAACAGATGTAATGATTACTGGTTTTAGTGATGTTTATAGCGAGCTAAAAAAAGAAGGCTATCCTGTATATAGATTGGAACCTACTATCCCTTTAATTAAAGTGGCCTACAAACAACTAAAAAGTAAATATGCCTTAAATAAAGCTCAATATTCTCAAATTGCAGTGGAAATCTTAAGTTTTTCAGATAATAAAAATGATATAGAATACTACTATTCTAATATGATAAAAAAATCAGATATGGATAAATTTATTATAAATTATGTTAGAAGTATCCAAGGTTCATTATTTCCATTTGGCCGTAATGAGTATATAGTATTTGCCAATAAAGGTGCTATTTACGATAAAGAAAACTACAACAAGTTATTGGAATTATCTAAGGATATTAAAAATATTGGTTTTTATCTTAACATAGGTCTTGGAATAGGTACAACTTCTTATCAAGCTGAAACAAATGCAAGAAAAGCTCTGATTAAATCTATAGATTCCAAATCATCTCATATATATATGGTAGACGAGAATGATACTATGATTGGACCTTTAGGTGAAGAAAAAGAGTTAAACTACTCTCTTAAAGTATCTGATGAAAAACTAATACAAATATCTGAAGCTACTGGACTTAGCTGTGAATCTATTGTTAAAATCATGGCTTTAAATGAAACTAGAAAAAGCAATATATATGATTCAAAAGAGCTGGCTGATTTGTTAGATTTAAGCGAAAGAAGTGCCAGAAGAATTCTACAGAAAATAATATCTTGTGATTTGGGACGAGTTATTGCCAAGGAAACTAGCCATGGCAAAGGAAGACCTAAAAATCTTACAGAGATTTTATTTTAATTCTAAATCTATAAAATAAAAAAGGGCTTTGCACAATTCATTTATGTGAGAGCCCTTTTAATATTCTATCTTTCATTATTTAATATATAATACTTAAACCACTCTATATTTATGGGGTAATTAATTCATATAATCAAAAGTGTAAGTATTTGTATTTTGTTCCATAAAGTCTAGATAACTATCCTTTGTGAATTTTGGCGTAAAACCTTTGATTATATTTTTTGCTGTTTTTGCATCATCATAAAGTAAATCTATTAATGTCATTGCCATGGCCTTAGCTGGAATTATATAAGCTAACTCTTCGTCATCCATTTTGTAATCCTGAGTATGAAGAGCTCCACTTACACCACCTATCCAAGGGTGAACAACTGGCATTAATTGTGATAAATCACCAAAATCAGTAGAACCAGCAGTTACGACAACATCTGTTATTGTACTATCATCTCCACCCATTAATTCTACGAAATTCTTTTTGAAAACTGAGTCCATAGTATTGTCAGAATCTAATGGTAAAAATCCTATGGAGTCTTCTATTGTAACTTTACCTCCAAGAGCTAAAGCTGCTGCGTGTAAAGATCTATTTACTTTTTCATTTGCATCCATCATAGCTTCTACTGTAGCTGCTCTAACCATAAACTCCATAGTTACTCTAGAAGGAACAACATTTACAACATCTCCACCATGATTTATTATTGAACTGATTCTTACTTTATCTTCATCTTTAAAAGTATCTCTTTGAGAATCTATATTATTTGTTGCAAGTGTTGCCATTTTTAAAGCATTTACTCCTAAATGTGGAGATATACCTGCATGAGCAGACTTACCTACAAAAGTTGCTGATTTTGCAATAAAACCATTTGTGTATGATTTTATTATGCAGTTTTTGTTATCTTCAAAATTTTGAGCATGGAACATCATTGCCATGTCCACATTGTCAAAATATCCTCTATATAAAAGTTCTTGTTTTCCACCTACATATTTGATTTCATTTTTGTCCTGTAATGTTTTTCTAAACTCTAAATCTATACATTCTTCTGCTGGAACTGCCATAAAGTCTATTTGACCATCTAAATGTTCTAAAACACCAGAGTCTACAATACCTAAAGCACATCCTAACATTCCAGCCACTTGTATGTTATGACCACAACAGTGCATGTTTCCTATTTCACTAGCATCTTTGTGTTCAGGGCACATTACAGAGTCTAACTCTCCCATAACAGCTATCTTAGGACCATTTTTATCTTTATTTAAAGAAGTCATACATCCTGTTACTGCTATGTTTTCCTTAATATCTACACCTAAACTTTTGAAAAATTCGCTTGCTGTTTTTGTAGATTCAACTTCTTTGAATCCAAGCTCTGGAGTAGAATAAATCTTTCTCCCAGCTTCTATTATTTTATCTTTATTTTTGTCTATTTCTTCTAAACAACGTTGTTTTAATTCATTTATGTTCATTATATTTCTCCATGTCTTTCTAAAAATTTTATGGCAATATAAACCCTATAAAGCCATCATATGATATACCATTTGTGCAGCTTGGTACATTTCATCTGTATTAACATATTCATTAACTGTATGAACTTCATACATTCCAACACTTAATATTGCACATCTATATCCTAAATTAGCTATAATGTTGGCATCACTTCCTCCACCTATTATCATAGGATTTGGCTCTATACCAACTTTTCTTATTGCTTCTTCACTTAATTTAAATACATAGCTATCCTTGCTTAACTCAAAACTTGGATATGCATTTTCATTTATAAACTCACAAGTTGCATTGAATTTTTCTGCTGCATCCACACAACATTTTTTCATATGTTCTATTTCTTCTGCTAATCTTTTTGGTACATGAGATCTTATTTCCGCAGTGAAAGTAACTTCATCTGTAACTATATTTGTAGCTCCTCCACCTTCTATTCTACCTATGTTTGAAGTAGTAAGTTCGTCAAGTCTACCTATATGCATATTGCTTATAGCATGAGAAGCAACTACTATTGCATTTATACCCTTTTCAGGCTCTATACCTGCATGGGCTTTTTTTCCATGGAAAGTAACTTTTATAGTTTCTTGAGCTGGTGCTTTGTAAGCTATTACACCTGTTGCTCCACCTGCATCTAAAATTACCACATCTTTACATGGTAGATTTTCTGATTTAAAGTTTTTCGCTCCATTTAATCCTGATTCTTCACAAGCTGTGAATAATAAGTATATATCCCTGTGAGGAACTTTATCTTCTAATACACACTCAAGTGCCTCTAATATAGCTGCTATTCCTGCTTTATCATCTGCTCCTAAAGTAGTAGTTCCATCAGTTTTTATTAAATTTCCATCTATTACAGGCTTTACTCCTAAGCATGGCATAACTTGGTCCATGTGAGCAGCAAAACATATAGGATTTTCGCTATCTTGTCCTTTTATATGAGCTATTACATTTCCTGTATTTCCGCCAAATCCTTCTCCTGCATCGTCTATTTTAGCTTCTATTCCTCTTTCATTAAGGTAGTTTACAAGGAATTTAGCCATTTCTAGCTCTTTACAAGAAGGACTATCTACTTTAACCATTTCTATAAAATTGTTAATTAATCTATCTTTATTTAACATAATCTTCTCTCCTAATCTATTTAAAACAAGGGCATGTGAAAAAACACAGCCCTTTTTAAAATTTATTCAAATTACATTGCGTATGTAGGTAATGCTCCTGGTCCAAGTGGTAATCCAAACATCATGAATATTGCTAATAATACTGACCAAACTACTAAGAAACTTAGAGAGAACGGTATCATATTTGACATTATTGTACCCATACCTGCATTTTTGTCGTACTTTCTTGCAAAGGCTAATACAACTGGGAAGTATGCAAATAATGGAGATATTGGGTTAGTTATACCATCACCTATTCTGAATGCCATTTGAGTTAATGCAGGAGAGTATCCTAACATCATAAACATTGGTACAAATATCGGTGCCATTATAGCCCATTTTGCTGATGCACTACCTATGAATAAGTTAATTATACAACATAGTATTATAAATCCTATTATTAGTGGTACTCCACTTATATTTGCATTTTGTAAGAATTCAGCTCCTTTTACTGATAAAACTATACCTAGATTACTAAGTTCAAATAATTTTAAGAATTGAGATGCTGCAAAAGCAAGTATTATGTAACTTCCCATGTCAGCCATAGATTTACCCATTAAAGAAACTATATCTTTATCATTTTTTATAAGTCCAGTAACTTTACCATAAACTATACCTGGTATGAAGAATAATAATGCCATTATTGGAACCATACCCTTCATAAATGGTGCGTTATTTGATAATAAATCTCCTGTTTCAGGGTCTGCTAAGAATGAATTAGTTCCACCTATTGATAATGCTACTAAAACTGCTACACATGCTAATAATGCAAATCCTGCTAATTTTAAACCTTTTCTTTGTTCTTTTGTTAAATCTGAATTTACATCTAGGTTAGCTTCACCTTTGTACTCCCCAAATCTTGGTGCTATAAACTTTTCAGTTATTATTGTACCTAGTATTGCTAATATGAATGTTGAAGCTATCATAAAGTATAAGTTCATTGTTGCATTTCCAGTGTAATTTGGATCCATCATTTGAGCTGCTGGTATAGTGAAACTTGCCACTAATACGTCAACAACACTTATTATAACGTTTGCTGAGAATCCTAAAGTAACTGCTGCATATCCTGCGAAAAGTCCTATAAGTGGATGTCTACCAACCCCTAAGAATGCTATTGCAGCAAGTGGTGGTAATAATATAGTTCCTGCATCTGATGCAAGGTTAGCAAGCATACCTAGTATCATTACTACTAAAGTAACTGATTTTCCAGATATTTTACTAGCACATGCTTTTATAGCAGCTTCCATAAGTCCAACTTTGTCACACATACCTGCACCTATCATAACTACTAAAACTAATCCAAGTGGTGCAAATCCTTGGAAGTTAGATACTACACTAGCTAAAAGTAATTGTAATTGTTCTTTGCTAAGTAAGTTTACTACTGCTATTGTTTCTCCTGTTCCTGGGTGAACAACTGATAATCCATTTCCAGTATTAGCAATTATACTTGAAGCTATTAAAACTACTATACTGAATCCTAAGAATATTGTAACTGGATCAGGTAGTTTATTTCCCATAACTTCAATTTTGTTTAGAAATCTGTTAAAAAAACTATCTTTTTCTTCTTTTACTTGTGGTGATTTTAAATTTGCTTCCATAATCAAACTCCTTCATAATTCTTTTTTGTCATGTCCATAACTTGTCCTTAAATATAAAATAACCGTTTTCCTTTTTGAAGTCAATACATTTTTATACATTTTTCTACATTTTTTTAATTTATATATAAAATTTTAATATTTAGAAGTGTTTT
>NZ_JANKBY010000289.1:0-4866 GCF_024621905.1 Terrisporobacter muris | reverse complement strand
TTTTGACAAATTACTTTATAATAGAATTAAATAATTTTAAGATATTGGAGGAAAAATAATAATGATATTTAAATCAGATATAGAAATAGCACAGGAAGCAAAACCTCTACATATTAGAGAAATCGGTAAAAAATTAGGTCTAAACGAAGATGAACTTGAATTTTATGGTAAATACAAGGCTAAGATTGATTATAATTTATTAAAAATACATAAAAAAAATAAAAAAGCTAAGCTAATTTTAACTACAGCAATAAATCCAACTCCAGCAGGAGAAGGGAAAACTACAACTACAATAGGACTAGCAGATGGATTGCAAAAGATCGGTAAAAAATCAATAGTTGCACTTAGAGAACCATCTTTAGGACCTGTATTTGGAATAAAAGGTGGTGCTGCTGGTGGAGGGTATGCTCAAGTTATACCAATGGAGGATATAAATCTACACTTTACAGGAGATTTTCACGCCATAGGAGCTGCAAATAATTTATTAGCAGCTATGATAGATAACCATATACACCAAGGAAATAAATTAAATATTGATCCAAGAACTATAACTTGGAGAAGATGCGTAGATATGAATGATAGACAATTAAGAAATATAGTTTGTGGTATGGGGAGAAAAGTTGATGGTGTAGTTAGAGAAGACGGATTCGATATAACTGTAGCATCAGAAGTTATGGCAGCTTTCTGCTTAGCTAATGATATTGCTGAACTGAGAGAAAAGTTAGGAAATATCATTATTGGATATAATTATGAAAATCTACCTGTAATGGCTAAAGAATTAAATGCCAATGGAGCAATGGCAGCCTTATTAAAAGATGCATTAAAGCCTAATTTAGTTCAAACTCTAGAGGGAACACCTGCTTTTGTTCATGGAGGTCCATTTGCCAATATAGCTCATGGATGTAACTCTATAATAGCCACAAAAATGGCAATGAATTTTGCAGATTATGTTGTAACAGAAGGTGGATTTGGGGCAGATTTGGGAGCAGAAAAATTTTTAGATATAAAATGTAGAATGGCAGATATAAAACCAGATGCCGTTATTATAGTAGTCACTGTAAGAGCATTAAAATACAATGGTGGTGTAGATAAAGGTAACTTAAATGACACTAATTTGGAAGCTTTAGAAGCTGGTTTGCCCAATTTATTAAAACATGTGGAGAATATTACACAAGTATTTAAATTACCAGCAGTTGTGGCAATTAATGAATTCCCAACAGACAGCCAAGAAGAAATAAATTTAATAAAAGAAAAATGTAATGATTTAGGAGTAAACGTGATTTTATCACAAGTATGGGCAAAAGGTGGAGAAGGCGGAGTTGAGCTTGCTAAAGAAGTAGTAAAACTTTGTGAAGAAGAAAATAACTTTGAATACGCATACTCATTAGAAGGCTCAATCAAAGATAAAATTAATCAGATTGCTAGAAAAATATATGGTGCTGAAGGAGTAGATTTTACTAAAGAAGCAGATAAAGAAATAGCTAACTTAGAAAAATTAGGATTTGATAAATTACCGATTTGTATGGCGAAAACACAATACTCTTTAACAGATGATCCATCAAAGCTTGGAAGACCAGAAAACTTTAGAATAACAGTTAGAAAGATTAATATAAGTGCAGGTGCTGGATTTATAGTAGCTTTAACAGGAGATATTATGAAAATGCCAGGATTACCAAAGGTGCCATCAGCTGAAAGAATTGATATTGATGAAAATGGTGTAATAGTAGGATTATTCTAAAATAAATAGATAATGTAATCTAATCTAAGGTATTAATGAAAAACTAATCATAAATAAAATATTATTTAATTAAGATAAAAGTAGTGATAGTATAAACTTATTGCTACTTTTATTTTTGATACAAATAAGTTTCAAGGGGTATATGTGGTAATAAGTGATTATTGAAAAATATTAAATATATCTGATATAATCAGTAAGTATTTTAATTAGACAAAGATTAGGAGGAGATTAAGTGATTATTCACGGGCAGAAAAGAAAGAATAGATTTAGAAAATTAATATGTATTAGCTTTATTGCTTTTTTCATTTTAGGAACAAACTTGGTTGAAGCGGAAGGTAATAAGAGTATAAATGTTCAAAAAAAGATTGTATCCTTAAAATTAGGACAAGTTACAAATATAAATTACATTGAAAATCAAAACGATGATATAGAATACTATTCAAATAATAGAATGGTGGCTACTATAGACCAAAAAGGAAATATAATAGGAAACATGATAGGAAGTACAACTATCGTAGGAGAAGAAGCAGCAGATGGAGATAAATTAGAGACGGTAGTTATAGTGTATAGAGATTTACTAGAACCTTTAAGTGAAATATCAGAACCAAGATATACTTTAAAAAATGGAATATATACAAATGAGTTTGCAAAAAAGACAGATGATGCTTTACTAATGTTTACTGGAGACTTAATGAACCAAACAAGGCAACAAGAAGCAGCAAAAACAGAAGATGGTACTTATGTTTATAATGATAGTTTTAGTATGGTTAAGTCAATATTTTCTCAAGCTGATTTTGTAGCAGGAAATTTAGAAAGTTTGTTATCTAATACATCGCCTTATATGAGTGAAGAAAAAGCATTAGGTGGTCAACCACACTGTAATGGGCCATCAACTTATCTTGATGCTCTAAAATATGCAGGATTTGATGCTTTAGTTAACTCTAATAACCATATAACTGATAATGGAGAAAGAGGTATATTACAAACTCTTGATTTACTTAAGCAATATAAATTTGCATATACAGGAGCTTTTAGAAATAAAGAGGAGCAAAGATTTATTATTGTAGATGTAAATGGTATAAAAGTTGCTCTTATGTCTTATAGTGAAAAATTCAATGGGAAAGATATAACGTTGGATGAAGATGTAAGAGAAATTATGATTAATAGATACACTAAGGAAGCAGTAGAAAGAGATGTAAAAGATGCAAAAGCTATGGGAGCAGAATATATTATTGCTTATAATCACTGGGGTGTAGAATATACAAATGATTATAACGAAGCTCAAGCAAAAAGTGCTGAAGATATGGCTAATGCAGGAGTTGATTTTATAATAGGTTCTCATCCACATGCACTTCAGACATCTGAAGTTATAAATACAAAGGATAATAGACAGGTACCTGTTGTATATTCTTTAGGAAATTTTATATCACATCAATATAAACCTGTAACTAAAGATAATTTTATATTAACTTTAAATTTAAAAAGAGATAAAGATGGTAAGGTATATTTAGCTGATGAAGGATATATTCCTTGTTACGTTTTTGAAGAATATGATAACATTCCTTATTTAGTAACACCAATATCGAAAGACTTTAATGGTGGAATTGAGAATAGTGAACTAAATGAATCATATATGAGAATAAAAAATGTTGTAAATGGAAGCATACCTGAAATAACATCTTATAGTCAATTAAAAAAATAGACTTTACATTAAAATAAACCCTAATAAGGGTTTATTTTTTTACACATAATTATACATATTCTAATATGATAAATTTGAAGGATCGTAATATTAAAACTATGTATAAGGATAATAAATAAGTGTTAATAATCATAGTATTAAATAGAAATATATTTAGACCTGTTGTTTTTATTTCAACTCCACAGATATTAAATCAGCATTAGGTATTGGCAAAAGGAGGGGAAAATGAAAGAATTAAAAAATGTATTAGTATCATTAATATTAATTTTATGTATGTCATTTGTGACTTATCCATCTACAGTATTTGCACAGGATGAAGATGGTTTGGATAATATTGCAGAGGAATATATTGAGCAGTATGTAGAGCAACGAGAAGGAACTATAACAATACATTTTATTGATGAAACAGGAAAAAATGAAAATTGGCAGTATGATAATCAAGTAGATCCTAATAGTTCAGAATACTATTAAGATGAAAATATAAGCAAAAATGATCGAGAGCTAGCTAAACCTATAATAATTTCTGAATTTGAAGAAGGAGAAGAATTTAATCTAGAAAAACATGCTAAAGAAACTTTGGGACAATTAGCAATAAGAAATTATGTTTGTGTAAAAGGAGACAATCCATTAAGAGGTACTTTTATCTTAGATAATGAAGATAATAATATGTACGTTGGATTATATTTTGAATATCAATCGTACACAGTAATCTTAAATTTCTTAGAAAAAGGAACTGACAAATCTATTGCAAATTCTGAAGTTTATACTTATAAAGGTGTAGAAAAGTTTAACTTCAAAGAAACTGACCCACAAGAGATGAACCAATAGAGCAAGAACAAGAGATATCTAATAAACACAGAGTTATAATAAATTATTTAGAGGAAGGTACTAATAAGGTTTTAGCACCTCTGTTTATATCTATAAAAGTAGAAGATAATTTCAGCTATAATGTTAAATGTTAAGAGTAAAGAAGTAAAAAAATACGTGACTATAAATATGTTAAAACAGTAGGAAATGTAAAAGGAGTAATAAAAGATAAAGATGTAGTTATAAATGTTTATTATAAAAAACTAAAAAATATATAGCTACAGTTAATTATCTAAATAAAGAAAACAAATCTATAATCAAACCATATGTATCAAGTCTAATGGATGAAGGTTCTAATTATGATGTTACAAATCACAATGATATAAAAATAAAAGGATATAATTATTATAAGACAAGTGGAGATTCATTAAAAGGCATACTAAAGTGATAAAATTATAAATGTTCATTATATGGAAGATGGTGAAGAAGTAGCAAAAACAGGAGATGATAATAATCTGATTTTATGGGTTGGGATAGGTATACTAGCAATAGTTATAATTTTTATACTAAACAAAAAATTAAGTAATAAATAAAAAATAATTTATAAAGTACTTTGTTG
>NZ_JANKBY010000288.1:0-4868 GCF_024621905.1 Terrisporobacter muris | reverse complement strand
TTTAATTATAATTCATTTTTATAGCTTGGGGATTTTCCTCAAACTTTTATCTTTTACAAAAAAGTCTAGTTAAACTAGACTTTTTTTATTTTACTAAATTAGGGAAAAAATCTACTTTCAAATTATCATATGTAAGACCTAACTCATATAACATATTAAAAACATTACATTCCTTCATATCTGCTTTATATTCTACTAATATATCTAAATCACTATTTTCTCTATATCGTCCACTTCGTCTACTCCCCATTACTTCTATTTTATTAATTATAATATCTTCTATTTGCTCCATATCTATTTCATTTTTTAAGATTTTTCTTATAGTTTCACATATATCATCATTTTCTAATTGTGTCATTGGCTCTCTACTTAATATTTCAAATAAGTTAGAAAGTACTTTTTCATCTTCCTGTAATTTTGATAACTTTCTTCCAAGTTTATCAGGTCTAATATTATTCATATCTATTTGTATATCATCTATTAGACTTTGATTCCATTCTATAACTCTCATAACTATATCTTTTATATTTTCTTTTTCAATATCTTCTTCATCTTGAACATCAGCTATATATAAGTTTTTACCATCACTTTTTATAATGTAGTCATGCCCTTCCATATAATCTATTATTAGCTTTGCTTCTTCTTCTTTTAACTTGAAATTTTCTAACTCCTTAACCTCATAAAATAGTTCTATTGACTTATCTATATTTTTCATTTTTCATTCTCCTTTTTAAATTTTATATAGAATTTCAAGTCAATAGTTGATATAATAGTTCTTGCTAGGGAGCTATATATCAACTATTGATTATAGTTCTTTTTTTATTTGTATAATTTTCTTATTAATCTATAACTATTTAACTTATCTATTGCAAGTTCTTTATAGTCATATTCTTTAATCGAATTAAACTCTTTGTGTGCAACTCCTAAATTATCTAATTTTAATATCTTGTATTTTTGACCTTTTCTAGTGTAAACAACATATTTCATTTTATTTAAATCCTCCTTAATATTCATAATCATATAGCACTGTTGTGTATGGGTAATCTTGATTTACATATTCAAGTCCTAAACAATCTGTTATTACATATATTTTTTTATCTTTATATTTAAAACTTGATAATACATTTCCTTTGTTATTACATATATTTTCTAAGTTGTATTCATTATCTGATTTACACTCTTCACCTTCATTAATAAAATGCTTACTTAATGAGCTAAATATAAATTCTGAGAAATCAGAATCTTGGATAACATCAACTGTTATATTGTTTGTAAATAATATTTTCTTTGTTTCAAATAATTTTTGTTTCATTTTTAACTCTCCTTTTATCTTTTAAATTTTTAATAACTTGTAAGGTACTCATTGCCCCCCCAAGTCGAATGTTTCTTGTTGCCATAAAGCATTCAACTATGAGTGCTTCGTCAATAAAACGGAGTAAAAATTTTTACTGCAGAAAACTTGCTTTGCAGCAGTAAAAATTTTATGGAGTGGCATTGATGAAGTAAGCGAATAGGTGATATGCTATTGGGGCAAGAAACGATTTTAAATAAAAAAATAAAAGCTATAGGTCCAATGTTCCAAACTTGTTTTGGATCAGTAGACCTATAGCTTTTATTTTATTCCTTTTATGGGTGAAACGAAGTGAGGGATTTATCCCTTGAGTTAATGATTGAAGAGTAAATAATGACCATCTAAGTTCAATAAAATATTTATTTAGTTGGTTGAAGCATGAAAACAAATAAATAAATTAATTTTATTAGTGCTTAGATGCTTATTATTGAAGCGAAAAGCATGGTGGCTTTAGCCAAACTCTAAAAACATGATAAAGTTTAATCTTGATACTTAACAAATGTAACAAAAAATATATAATACTAAGTGGTAATAATATTATTAATTATTTTTTACTAACTACTAAACTGCATCCAATAGATGTAACAATACAAATAGTTAATGTTATAACTTGCCATGATGACCATCCGCCAAATCCCATATTCTCCCTCCTATTAACAATATTAATAATTTAAATAATTCATTTATTTGGATTATAATATCATTAAATTTATTTCAAGCACTAGTTATTTAAGGACTAGTTACTTTTTTTATGATTATTTTGAATACTGTGAACTATCATAGTCAAACTTCCAATTGATACCGTTACATATAACCAAGATGTAAAATCCTTGATTTTAAAAATATAAATTCCTATAGTTGATATAATAGAAATTAGAAAACATATATAAAGAATAAACCTATAGTACTTTTGTAATTTCATATATTTCCTCCTCTTAATTAAGAATTACATATATGGAGATAATTGTTATGCATGTAATACTACAATTAGATTAAATTTTAATTATTTAAGAATGAAATATAAAAATACTTTTTGAAAATGTAACTAATCTTTAATTTACAATTTCAAAACTCTTCCCATTACTTATTGAAATTCCTCCACTTTTAACATCTGTAATTACTCCTTTGTTATCCACCCTTTACTCTCTCATATAATAATTCATTTATATAATATTAAAATTTAGGAGCTTTGAAAACAAGCTTATACACATACACGAATATAGTTAACACTGCAATTATATTTATAATCCACGATATACTTTCTATTATTGAGAAGTACATAGATAATATACAAACTAATCCTTGTATAATAACTATAAATCCTGCAGTTATATTTATTTTAAAATTAAAATTAATATAACTATCTTTATCCTTAATTTTATCTGTATTGACCATATTATTTTTAATTAATCTTATATCTCGAGTTCTTTGTAACTTTAATCCTGAATAAATAAAAAATGCACCTATTACAATAAGAAATATTCCCAAAACAAAATCAACCATGCCACTGTTCCTCCTGTATTTTTATGAATTAATTATATCAAAATTTAAATTTGATAATCTGCAAAAAGTAATTAGTTTCAAAATTTTACTTTAAAGATTAGTTGTAAAAAGTGATATATATATTTAAAATGATAAGTAAGAATAACACAAAGAGAGGTAAAAATTATGCCAACAATAAGTATGTTTTATGGAATAATAATAAGAATGTACTGTGCTCCTAAAGAACATGCTCCATCACATTTTCATGCATATTATCAAGATTATAAAGCATTGATTAACATAAACACTTTAGAATTAATGGAAGGTAACCTACCTAAAAAGCAACTTAGATTAGTTCTTGCATAGGCAGAACTTCATCAAGAGGAATTAATAGCTAACTGGGATATCGCAATGAATAGTGAGCTACCGTTTAAAATTGAACCATTAAAATAAGAGGTGATTATAGATGTATTTAGCAGTTAAAGACGTTAAAATAATGGATAATTACAGGTTAATATTAACTTTTGAAAATAATGAAAAGAAATTGTTTGATATGACTCCTTATTTAGAGCTAGGAGTATTTCAAACATTGAAAGATGAAAATTTATTTAAAACTGTTAAAGTATCTTTTGATACTATTGAGTGGGCAAATGGAGCAGATATTGACCCAGAAACTTTATATGAAGATAGTCATTCACTTTCATAAATAACAATGCTTAGAATCGAATTTACGAGTTCTAAGCATTGTTACTTATATTCTTTAAATGTGTTTTTAAAGAGTGGTCATTCTTATTTATGTTTTTAATTTAGTAATCAATAATCTTATTCTTTTTCTTTTTCTTGAAAATATTCATATGCATATTCTTCTATTTCTCCACTAATAGTCAAGTTACTTCCATTCTCATCATATAATTCATACATTTGTTGCAAATCCCCTATAGAAGCACTTCCATCTAACCCCAATAAAATTGTGTACATAGTATCTGTAATTACATTATCTATAATATTTTTCATTGTTTCTATTTCATCTTCTTCTAATTTTAATCTTTTTATATTTAATCCAACTTCTGTATCTTCAAGACTATCAAAATATATTTTTAATAAATTATTTTTTTCTTTATAAAATAATTCAACAAATTCTTTAGAATTCATACTTATCCCTTTCTTATCTAACATATATGTTCTTTACAATAAAAACTATAAATACGACTTTGTACGATTTAAGTCTGTCACTAAAAATAGATTATCTTTTTTCATTAATTCATACAATATTTTAGCATTCCTTCTATCTTCTTTTAATTTATTTAATTCCTTTTCTGTTATTCCTACTAATTGAATAAATTCTGTTTTTCCATAAATAGTATTAATCGTTTCTGCTTCTGTATCATGTACTGCCATAAGAGCCGTAATTTTTGAATCTCGATCACGACATATAGATGTTCCATTCCCTGCAATAAATTGAAATGGTTCAAAGAAACATTTCTGAGTATATGTATATCTTGCAAGATTAGAAAGCATATCAATAGCCCACATACATTGTTCATTATCTAACTCAGCTAACTTAATGGTCATTTCATATCCCCATTTATTCCATTCCCCTCCAAGAGCATCTTCTTCTGCATATAATTCTGTCATACCAAAAGTAACAATATGCTTATATCCATTTTTTGAATCATAAATAGAATATCCATCAAGATATTGATCTCCACCAAATATAGCACGAGTCAACATATTGGTTCCAAAATGAGCTGCTTCTTGATTTGGATATAGTTTATTAAATACACCTTCAATAGCTTCCCATCCAGGAGCCCAATCCTCATTTTTATTAAGCTTTGATTGAAATTCTTCTATATTCATAGTACACCTTCTTTCACATTTTATATAAGTTAAATTCTTATTAAAAATAATATCAAAAGTTAACTTTAAAACTCAATAAAATATAAATATTACTTAAATTTTAGTTTAAAGACTTGTTGTTATGTACTTTACATAAAGTTAAAGCCCTTAGAATCCAAATAAATGGATTTTAAGGGCT
>NZ_JANKBY010000287.1:0-4876 GCF_024621905.1 Terrisporobacter muris | reverse complement strand
AATTTATAAAAGTGTTGCATTTGCAACATATAAGCTAAGATAATTGGATTACTATTAATATTAAGTAAGATTACTTTGAAAAGTTAATTTTAAAATTTAATAAGAAAATAATATCTAGCCCGAAGGCTGAATAAATTTGTTATGAAGACGCTAATTTGAAAGCGTCTTTTTTTGTTGTGAGGAGGGGTTAAATGCAGTTAGATAATATTCGTAATTTATGGAAAAATGATAGTGTTAACAAAAAAGCAAGTGTTGACTTATGGAATTCTATGGCAGGAAGCTTCAACAAATTTGTAGTTCCCACAGTAGAAAGTAGTAAGTTTTTAAAACTGGTATCAGATAACAATATGATAAAATCTAATTTTAAAGTGTTAGACGTGGGGTGTGGAGCTGGAAAATATTCTATTGCTTTATCAAATTTATGTGAAAAAATTATAGGAATAGATTTATCACCAAAGATGATTGAAAATGCAAAGAGCAATAAAGAAGAATATAAGATAAATAATATAGAATTTTACTGTGAAGACTGGGCAGATATGGATTTAGATGAGAGAGGATTTGAAAATAATTTTGATTTAGTTTTTGCTCACATGACTCCAGCAGTAAATAGTGCAGAAACATTTGAAAAACTATCAAAAGCTAGTAAAAAATACTGCGTATTATGTAAACCGACTAGAAGGAGCGATCCTGTATCTGAAAAAGTAAAAGAGCTAGTAGGTATAAATAACAATAAAGAAAGTTGTGATATGGATATAGCCTATGCATTTGAAATGCTATGGTTACAAGGGTATGAACCAAAGGTAGAATATGAGAAACAAGTTTGGAATATGGAAAAAACACTTGAAGAAGCTTTTGAATTATATATAAATAGAGTCAAATCATATAAAGATATTACCCTAGAGGAAGAAGAAATTATAAAAAAATATTTAGAGTCAATAAGCAAAGATGGAGTAGTTAGTGAAGAAGTAAACACAACTATAGCAACTTTATATTGGCAAGTATAGGAGGAAAATAAAATGGATAAAAAATTATGGGAAAAAGCAGTGGAGTTTCATGGACATGAGTGTCCAGGTCTTGCAATAGGAGTAAGAGCTTGTGAGGCGATAATGGAGAAAATGGGTATTACATGTGCAAAAGATGAAGAAATAGTTTGTATTACAGAAAATGATGCTTGTGGAGTAGATGCAATTCAATCATTACTTGGATGCTCCATAGGAAAAGGAAATTTAATTTATAGAGGAACAGGAAAACAAGCATTTTCATTCTTCAACAGAAAAAATGGTGAAAAATTACGTCTTTATTTTAAAGGAGTAAGTAATGTAGAGGATAGAGATGCTAAACAAAAGTTTATTTTAGAAGGACCAATAGATGAAATATTTGACTTTTCAGTGCCAAAGTTTGATTTACCAGAGGAAGCTCGTATTTTTACAAGTATAGAATGCGACTGTTGTAAAGAAAAAGCGCCAGAGCATAAGATGCATTTACAAGGTGGCAAAACAGTTTGTGAAGATTGCTTCAATCCATATAACAGAGGCTGGTAGTTTGAAATAATAAGAGAAGTTGGTAGCTTTAATAAATAACAAAATAATAGCAGATAATTATAGTTTTATTAAGCAATAAAATAAAAATGTGAGGGGGAATTAATATGAAATTTATAAAACGTTTTTTACCAATAATGCTTATATTTATGTTGGCACTTACAGGATGTAGTCAAACATCTGACGAAGGGAAAAAAGAGGAGGCAACAACTAAAACTGTAACAGATATTTTAGGGAGAGAAGTAGAAATACCAAGTGAATCAGATTCTATTATAGCTTTAGGTGCTGGAGCTTTGAGAATGGTGTGCTATATGCAGGGAACAGATAAAGTTGTAGGTGTAGAAAATTTAGAAAGTGAAACAGATATAGCAAGACCTTACAGCTATGTTTATCCAGAACTTTCTAAGTTGCCAGTAGTTGGTGAAGGTGGAAGTAATGGTAGTGTTGCATATCAGGAAGAAATAATAAAAGCAGAACCAGATGTTATAATAGCTGCTTATGATAAAGATATGGCAGAAGATTTAACTAAAAAGACTGGAATACCAGTAGTTACAGTTTCTTATGATGGAATATTTGATGAGAATATGGATAAATCTCTAAAATTAATAGGAGAAGTTATTGGAAAACAAGATAGAGCAGATGAATTAGTTACATATATGGATGAATTAGAAAAAGATTTAAATGATAGAACTAAGGATATAGCTGATGAAGATAAACCAACAGTATATACTGGAGCAGTAAGTTTTAGGGGAGAACATGGATTTGAAGGAACATATGCTAAATATCCTCCTTTTGATGCAATAAATGCTAAAAATGTAGTAGATGAAACTAAAAAAAGTGGAGCTTTATTAATAGATTTAGAAAAAGTATCTACTTGGGATCCAGATATAATTTTCTTAAACCCTACAAATATGAAATTAGTAAATGAAGATTATAAGAAAAATCCTGATTTTTATAATTCACTAAGTGCTGTAGAAAACAAAAAAGTTTATTCTCAACCATCATATAACTGGTATACAACAAATGTGGAAATTGCAATAGCAGATGCTTACTATGCAGGAACTATAATATATCCAGAGCAATTTAAAGATGTAAAAGTGGAAGAAAAAGCAGATGAAATATACGAAAAATTCTTAGGTAAAAAGTTATATAGTGATTTTGTAAAAGAAGGATTAGGGTTTGGACCTATTACTATTGGGGAGTGATTAGATGTTAGCAATGAAACAGCATAAAGTACTAAGTGATTATAATCAGTATGTTTATAAAAAAAGGTTCATATTACTTATTACACTTTTACTTACAATAGGAATGGGGCTTTATGCAATTAGTGTAGGATCATCAAATTTACCTGTAATAGAAGTTATCAAAACTCTTTTGGGACAAGGTAGCAAGCAAAGTAATATGCTTTTGTATAATATAAGACTACCTAGAGTTGCTATGGCAGTAGTATCTGGAGTAGGTTTAGCTATTACAGGATGTGTTATGCAAAGTATATTAAAAAATCCTTTGGCATCTTCATCAACTTTAGGAGTATCTCAAGGGGCTGCATTTGGAGCTGCACTAGCTATAGTATATTTTGGAGCAGGAGCTATACAAAGTAATACAGCAGATGCAGTGGCAATTAGTAATCCATATATGACAAGTATTTGTGCTTTTTTAGGATCCATGGGAGCAACAATAGTTATTTTAATACTTTCTAGATTTAAAAAAGTAACACCTGAAACTATGGTGCTTGCAGGAGTTGCCATAAGTTCATTGTTTTCTGGAGCAACGGCTCTAATTCAGTATTTTGCCAATGATGTTCAAGTTGCAGCTATAGTATTTTGGACCTTTGGAGATTTAGGTAGAGCATCTTGGACAGAAATATTAATAGTTACAGTTATATCGTCAGTAGCTCTTTTGTATTTCTTTTATAATCGATGGAATTATAATGCATTGGAAAGTGGTGAACAAACGGCAAAAGGTTTAGGAGTAAATGTATCTGCCATGAGGATTGTAGGTATGATAATATGCTCTTTGACTGCATCAGTTATTGTATCTTTTGTTGGAATAATCAACTTTATAGGATTAATAGCACCTCATATTATGAGAAGGTTTATAGGAAATGACTATAGATATTTAATACCTGCATCAGCAATATTAGGAGCTTTCTTATTATTATTTAGTGATACTATAGCAAGAATGGTAATATCTCCAATAATTTTGCCAATAGGAACTATAACATCTTTTATGGGTGCTCCTCTGTTTTTATATATTTTATTTAAAGGAGTTGAAAAATAATGTTAAAAATTGATTCCTTAAAATTTTCATATAAGCACAATGCTAAAATTCTAGATGATATAAAATTTGATGTGGAAAGTGGAGAGTGTATAGCAGTACTTGGCAACAATGGAGCTGGAAAAAGTACAATGTTAAAATGCTTAAACAGAATTATTTCACCTCAATATGGTAGCGTTTATGTGGAAGAAGAAGATATACTAAAGCTTAGACAAGGTGATATTGCAAAGAAGATAGCCTATGTAGCGCAAAAAAATGAAGCAACTAAATTTACAGTATTTGATGCAGTACTTCTTGGAAGAAAGCCTTATATAAAAGTTAGTGAAACTAGAAAAGATATAGAAATAGTTGAAGATATAATAAAAAGAATGGGATTAGAAGATTTTTCATTGAGATATTTAGATGAGCTTAGTGGAGGAGAATTACAAAAAGTAATGCTGGCTAGAGCATTAGCACAACAACCTAAAGTTTTATTATTAGATGAACCTACAAGTAATTTAGATTTAAAAAATCAATTGGATGTATTAAAAACAGTTCACGAAATTGCCCATGAAAATAATATATCTGTAATTATTGTAATACATGACTTAAATTTAGCTTTAAGGTATTGTGATAAATTTATGTTTTTAAAAGATAGAAAAATATACGGTTATGGAGGTATGGAGATAATGTCTCCTGAAAATATTGAGGAGGTATATAAGGTACCTGTAGAAGTAAAGTCTTATAATAATAGAAGTATAGTTATACCTTTAACCTAAAATAGGAAAGCTGTGATTTGATAATTTTATTAAATCACAGCTTTTCTTTATATAAACATATTTAATTTATGGAAGATAAAAATATGAAAAAGTATATTATTGTACTAAAGAACCCTAAATAAGAAGAAAGTTTTAGACAATAAAAAAGATGGCAAAGCCATCTTTTTAACTACATAATTCATACTCGGGGAAAGTAGAATATTATGTAAAAAAACTAGTGTGATAAAACTAAGCTAACTTCATCTAAGGGTTAAAAACAAAAAAAGTCAGAAGGTTTAAGCCTTCTGACTTTTTTTATATTTT
>NZ_JANKBY010000286.1:0-4911 GCF_024621905.1 Terrisporobacter muris | reverse complement strand
ATAATATAATAAAAGACTAGGTTAACCTAGTCTTTTATTATATATTAAGAAAAAATTATAATAAGGAGAGATAAGAGTGGAATTAGGTATTAATTTTACAATTGTAGGAGCTGTAATGTTATTTGTAATTCTTATAACTATACAAATAACACTAAATAGAATATATGTTATTCTAAAAGACATAAGATCTTTACTAAATATAAAAAAAACGAAGGATAGATTATAATGAATGGCTTAAAAGATATAAAAAATGATATTCAAAACATAGCTGAAGCTATGCTTTCGGTTTTAGACATTGATGTTACGATAGTTGATGAAAATTTAATAAGAATAGCTGGAACAGGAATTTATTTAGATAAAATAGATGAAAGAGTAAATGGATATTCGGCTTTTAAAAAATGTTTAGAAGAGCAAGTATTAATTTATATCGATGATTCAGAGCAAAATGATATTTGTAAAGAATGTTCTAATAATGGTAATTGTAAAGAGTATGCAGAGGTATGCTGCCCAATCACTCTAGATGGCTATGCTTATGGGGTAGTGGGTCTTATAGCATTTAACGAGGAGCAATCTTCCATAATAACAAATAACGCAAAAGATTTAACAAACTTTTTAGGCAAAATGGCTGACCTAATATCTAATAAATTAAAAGCTCAAAATAAAACAGAAGAGTTAGAACTAGAAAAGAAGAAGCTGGAGATATTGCTAAATGGTATGAATAAAGCTGTAGTATCAATAGATACTAGAGGTAATATTGATAAGTACAATGTGAAATTTAGAGATATTTTTAATATAGAGGATGAAGAATTAGAAAATGGAAATATTTTTCAATTATTAGATTTTATAAAAAAACCATCAACCTTAGATTTTGAAAAATATAAAACTGGTATTTTTTATTATAAGAAACAAGGAAGAAACTTAAAAGGAATATATAATATTAGTGAAATAGTAGTTAAAAATAAATTAAAAGGGTATGTTATTGATTTCATTGAAAATAAAGAAGCAATAAAAAACTACAATAAAATTAATAAGGATTATAAAATCACATTAGATAATATTATTGGAAATAGTGAAATAATGGAGCATACAAAACAAAAGGCATTAATTGCAGCTAAGTCTAATTCTACTGTACTTATAACAGGTGAAAGTGGAACAGGGAAGGAACTTTTCGCTAGGGCTATTCATAATCATAGCGATAGAACAGACTATCCTTTTGTGGCAGTGAATTGTGCAGCTATACCAGACAATTTATTGGAAAGTGAATTATTTGGGTATGAGGAAGGAGCTTTTACAGGAGCTAAAAAAGGTGGAAAACTAGGTAAATTTGAGTTGGCTCATAAAGGTACTATATTTCTAGATGAAATAGGAGATATGAGTCTTCATTTGCAAGGAAAGCTTCTAAGAGTGCTGCAAGAAAGAGAGCTAGACAAAATTGGAGGAAAGTCCAATATATTTATTGATGTTAGAGTTATTGCAGCTACTAATAAAAACCTAGAAGATTTAGTTAAAAACGGAAAATTTAGAGAAGATTTATATTATAGATTAAAAGTAATACCAATAACTTTACCAACTTTAAGAGAACGTAAAAATGATATTCCTTTATTAATAGATTATATGATAAAAGAATATGCTCATAAGCTAAACAAGGATGTAATTGGTATAGAAGATGATGCTAGCAAGACTTTGGTTGATTATACATGGCCAGGTAATGTTAGAGAGCTACAAAATATAATTGAATATAGTATAAATATGTCAACTTCATCTTTATTAACATTAGATATTATACCTAATAATATAAAAGCCATATATTATGATGAAAAATCACATAAAGAAGAGGAAATAAGAACGCTAGAAGATTTAGAAAAAGAAGAAATAAGAAAGGCTTTTAATAAATATAAACATTATAAAAAAGATAAGGAATTAGTAGCAAAGGCATTGGGAATATCGAGGGCTACTTTATATAGAAAACTTGAAAAATATAATTTAATCTCAAAATGATACTAAAATCTCATTTTGAGATTTTTTTTCGCGGTTTTGAGATTTATATAATTCTTAGCAATTAAATAACTTATAAAAGTATATAAATTTGGCTTGTTAATCTCATTTTTTTATTTATAAAATATTAAAAAGTTGGCACAAAATTTGCTATATTATATTTTGAGAGCAATACAAAAATAATAATTTATTTTAAATTACTAGGAGGATTATAAAATGAGAGATTTAAGAACGAATTTAGTTGATATATTAAAGGCTGAAGTAAAACCAGCAGTAGGATGTACAGAGCCAGTTGCCGTAGCATTAGCTTGTGCAAAAGCAAAAGAACTATTAGGAGAAGAAATAGTAAAACATAAAGTATTAGTTAGCCCAAATGTTTACAAAAATGCAATGTGCGTTGGAATACCAGGAACTAACAGATTAGGATTAAAAATAGCTGTTGCTATGGGATTTGTTGGAGGAAAGTCTGAGGACGGATTAACTTTATTAGAAGGATTAAGTGATGAGCAAGTTAAAGAATCAGAAAAATATGTGGATGAAAATCCAATAAGTATAGAGCCTTTAGATACTAAGGAAAAGGTTGTTATAGAAGTAAGATTAGAAGGAAAAAACAATACATCAAGAGTTATAATAAAAACTAAACATGATAACTTTGTATTCTTACAAGCAAACGATTTAGTATTATTAGATGAAGCTGATGGATTCGCAGAAAAAGCTGAAGTACAAACTATAGAGAAAAAAGAAAATATAATGGATACTATAACTATACAAGAAATAGTTAAAAACGTTGAGAATATGAATTTAGAAGATATTAAATTCTTATTAGATGGTGTAACTATGAATATGGATATGGCAAAATACGGATTAGAAAATGAAATCGGTATAGGTGTTGGTAGAGGTATAAAAGAATCTATGGAAGAAGGATTATTAGGAGATGGAATAATGACAGAGGCTATGCTTTTAACAGCTGCAGCATCTGATGCAAGAATGGGTGGAGCAAAACTTCCTGTTATGAGTTCAAATGGATCTGGAAACCATGGATTAACAGCGATACTTCCAATTGTTGCTTACGGCTTAAAATACCCACAAAGTGATGAAAGAATGGCAAAAGCTCTTGCTATATCTCATTTAGTAACTGCTTATGTTAAAAACTATACAGGAAGACTTTCAGCAGTTTGTGGCTGTGGTGTGGCAGCATCAACAGGAGCTAGTGCAGGTATATCTTGGTTAATGGATGGAAATATTAATCATATATATGGTGCTATAGAAAATATGATAGCTGACTTAAGTGGTATGATTTGTGATGGAGCAAAAGCAGGTTGTGCACTAAAATTATCTTCAGCAGCATCAGCAGCAGTTCAAAGTGCTGTTATAGCAAAACAAGGATACGCAGTACCACCACTTAATGGTATAGTTGGAACACAAGTTGAACAATCTATACAAAATTTAGGTAGAGTTAGTGATAAAGGAATGCAAATAACAGACGAAATAATATTAAATGTAATGAATGATATGAACAAGGTTGATTAAAACTATCTTGCAAAAGAAGTTAATCTTTTATAAAATGGAAATATCATCATTTATTTAGGAGGTTAATCAATGGATATTGATAAAAAAGTATGGGAAGTTCTATGCTCGGAAGAACAATTAAAAAATAGAATAAAAGAATTAGGAGAAGAACTTTCAAAAGATTACCAAGGTAAAAAATTAATGGTTGTATCTCTATTAAAAGGTAGCTTCATTTTCTGCTCTGATTTAGTTAGAGCACTAGATATACCAGTAAGAATAGAATTTATGACAACTTCAAGTTACGGACATGGAACAGCTTCTTCAGGAAGAGTTCAAATAGTAAATGACATAAAATCTGATTTAGAGGGATATGATGTATTAGTTGTTGATGATATAACAGATTCAGCTCATACTATGGCTCATGTTATGAATCATTTAGGATCTAAAAGCCCAGCAAGCATAAAATGTTGTGTATTACTGGATAAACCAAGTAGAAGAGAAGTAGACTTAGTGCCTGATTACTGTGGATTTACAATAGAAGATAAATTCGTTGTAGGATACGGATTAAACTATGGCGATTATTATAGAAATATACCATATGTATTTGCAGTAACAGATCAAGATAGATAATAAGATGAAAGGGGGGGTAACATTTTTGTTATCCTCCTTGAATTTTGTATAAATTTGTTTTAAAAAGATTTATATAAATAATGATTAGATTGTTTACTTATCATTTAACTTTTCTATTCTATACCCAATTTCTTTATTAGCTAGTTTGTAACTTTCATTAATCATATCATCTTTACTCATATCATTACCTAATAAAGCATCTATTGTAAGTTGATTTCTCTTATCAAAGTATTTTTCTAACAAAAGTTCTTCCAAATCAGTTTGTGATTTTAAGTTACCTTCGTGCATTATATGCTTTACATTAAAGCCTTCTTTTACCAGCTGTTTACCGACTAATATAGCTCGAGGGCATCTAATAGGATCTTGCATGGCGGCAAGTAGAACTATTTTGTATCCTTTGTCACAACCTACTTTCAATCTCTGTACACCTTTTTTAAAATCATCTTCTAAAATAACTTTTTCAAAGTCAGCATAGCCTTCCTTGTTATAACTTTTTCTAGTTTTTCTCTTGGCTCCAAATTCGTCAGCCATATAAATGTATGTGTAACCAAGTTTTTTTAGATTTTCCTGGAATAATTCTTTGTTATATTGGGTATTGTACTTGGAATAAGGAATAGCCCTTATATCAACAACACAATTTATGTTATATTTTTGTAGAATTTTTATTAATTTATCAAAAGGGTAATTAGAGTGACCTAGTGTATATATTTCTATTTCAATCACTTCCTTCATATGTTTGATTATATAAATATAATACCCTAATTTTCTTATGAAATA
>NZ_JANKBY010000285.1:0-4929 GCF_024621905.1 Terrisporobacter muris | reverse complement strand
ATCTATTAGTGCAGTGTTATTATTAGTAATAAGCATATGTTATTAATTACCATATATTTATCTTAGGAAATATTAGACATAGTTTATATTTTTTGGTATTATTTATACTGAAAGTTATTATAAAATCTCAAGGGTGCAAAGGAGTAACTAACAATATGGAAAAGAAAATATTAGCCAAAGTTGGAGAAAAAGAAATATCTAACTTAGACGTTCAAAGTGCAATTCAAGGACTTGATCCTTATCAAGCACAACAATTCCAAACTGAAGAAGGTCAAAAATATGTATTAGAAGATTTAATAAATCAAGAATTATTATACATGTATGCAAAAGATAATAAAATAGACCAAGATGAAGACTTCAGAAATGAAATGAAAAGAGTTGAAGAAAATGTATTAAAACAATACGTTATCAACAAAATATTAACTAGCGTTCAATTAACAGAAGAAGAAAAAAAAGCTTTCTTTGAAGCTCAAAAACAAAACTTCTCTAAGCCAGAAACTGCTTCAGCTAAACATATATTAGTTGACAACGAAGAAAAAGCAAATGATATATTAGGTAAAATAAATACTGGTGAAATATCCTTTGAAGATGCAGCTAAAGAACATTCTACTTGTCCATCAAAAGATGCTGGTGGAGATTTAGGTTCTTTTGGAAGAGGACAAATGGTTCCAGAATTCGAAGAAGCTGTATTCAATATGAATAAAGGTGAAGTAAGTGGACCTGTTAAAACTCAATTTGGATATCACTTAATCAAATTAGAAGATAAAAAAGAAAGTACTGTACCTACATATGATGAAGTTTCTGAAGAAGTAGGTAGAACTTTATTATACCAAAAACAAGGTGAAGTTTACCAACAAAAACTAAACGAAGTTAAGGCTAAATTCCCTAACTCTGTTGAATACATGAATAAATAAATTAATTAATAAAAAATATAAAAGATTTACAACCAAAACAGCCCTTAGGTAATCTAAGAGCTGTTTTTAATTATATAAATATTCCATTACTTTTATATTTTTTAGTTATTAAATTAAAATTAACTTCTGTAACCCCTTTAATTTTATATACTTCTTCAAATATAAAATTATTAAGCTCCTCAAAATCTTTAACATATCCATGAACGTGCAATTCATTTTTACCTGTCGTAGCATATACTGATTCTATTTGTGGATGTTTGCAAAGTTCACTTGCAACATAATCTATTTCACTTGGTATTGCAGCTATTTGTAAAAATACAGCTGTATTAAGCCCTACCTTAGGTGAGTTAAGCTGTACTGTAAATTTTTCAATTATTCCTTCTTCAGTCATTTTCATAACTCTTTCTCTTACAGCCATACGAGATAGATGTACTTCTCTAGCTATTTCTGCATAAGATACTCTACAATCATTCGCCAATAGGCTTAGTATGTCCATGTCAATCTTATTTAATTTCAAGCCAATTTTATTAAAGTTCAAAGTATCTTCTTTCATAAAATCAACACCTCCCCTTTACAGTCAATTATATCATCATAAAATAAGGGTGTATACATAATTTACCATTTATTGTAGATTTTTGTATAATTTTTTAATATTATATATTATTAAAAAATTTGATTCACTCATATCGCAAAAATTGAGAAGCATGTCATCAATGATATATCCTCGTTACCATTTTGAGCAACTGCGTGAGCCCTATAAAATCTCATATAAATCTGTTACTCAAATGATATTCCTTCATTTTGCCTTAAGCTACTTTGTGGTATCTATGAAATTCCAAGTACCTATGTTGCTCAAAAGTAACTTTTTTACCTATCTACATTCATTAATATTGCTTAGTTTTACAAATTATTTACAAATTTGAGAGAAATATAATTATCCTTGTATGTAAAAAAATAGATAGACTCTTGTTTAGTCTATCTATTCTTCATAAAAATCTAAGCCTTTTATTATTAATTATTGAAATGTTTATATTTTTACAGTTTTATGTATTTTGTCATAACAATATTCAATAATCTCTTTTCTTTTTATTATTCCAATAAAAGTTTTATGGTCATCAATAACCGGAACAAAGTTTTGATTTCTAGCCTTTGATATCAAATCTTCTATATTGGCCTCCACAGATACGGGTGTATTATCCTTTCTTCTTTTTATCGTACTAATTGGCATATCTTCCAATGCTTTAAAATCTAATGTTTTTTCTTGAAAATTGTCTTTTAATGTCCACAACAAGTCGCCTTCTGTTATAGTTCCTACATATTTCCCATCTCGAGTCAATATAGGTATAGATGAATATTTATGATACTCCATCTTTTCTAGAGTTTGTCTCAATGTATAGTCTTCATAAATAAAAGCCACTTCACTTTTTGGTGTTAAGAAAAACAAAATATTCATTAACATTACACCTCCAAAATTAACTAGCTAATTATAAAAGGATTTCCCTCACTATTAATTTTATCATATTTACATCATAATTCAAATTTATATTTTCAAATTCAATTTAAAGGGTATAAATAAATTATTAACATTTTTGGAGGCATAAAATGAATTATCAATTAGAATTAAGAAATTACTTAAATAAAATATATAACGAGAAAATTTATCAAATCCTAGTAAAAGAAGATTTACCAAAATTGAAAAACATGAACTTAGATGAAATTAAATCTTTAATATGCTCAAAAGAAGTTTATTTAGGTAGTGATTTAGACGAGTATATTATAAATTTGATTCCAGAAGGATTTAATGGCTATCTTTTAAGAAAAACTATTTCAAAAAACCATAATCTTACTCATCCTTTGCTTTATAACGAAAAAGGTGAACCACTAAAAGATTATACCCATAATAATTTTACTACCACTTTTTGGAGAGACTTTACTAATGAAACTTTTATAAATGATTTAAATAGTAAGTTTAGTAATAAAGATTTTTATGATTATGTAGACAAAAACTTTGATTCAATATATATAAATTTGATTAACAAAATTGAAATTTTCAAAAGTGAAAATATTATTACAATACCTTATAATGAAAATAATTTAGTTAATGCTGTAAAAGAAATGATTATAAATAAGAAATTAGATTTTTCTTATGCCTTTTCTTTTGTAGATATGAATAAGTTGAGAGAAGAAATGGAAAACCTTGCTATTGATCTTTCTTTCTATGATGAATTTGATAAATTGGAAGATGATCTAGAAGAGTGTTTAAATAAGTTTTTCAAGTACAACGATAAAGAGTTATATGATTTATTAATCAATAAAGAAAACTTTACTTTAATAGATGGCAATAAATTAGTTAAGATAATTTAATTTATACAGAAAAAAAGCCACTTTAATAGGTGGCTTTTCTTTCACATATGACTAGATATTACTAATATTTCGTTACTAATTAATACTAATATATATGAATTTTAATTATATTCTTACTACGTTAGCAGCTTGAGGACCTTTTGCTCCTTCAACTACGTCGAATTCTACATTTTGTCCTTCTTCTAATGATTTGTATCCATCACCTTGTATAGCTGAGAAATGTACGAAAACATCTCCTTCACCTTCTACAGATATAAATCCAAATCCTTTTTCGTTGTTAAACCATTTTACTACACCAGTTTTCATTTAATTAAATCCTCCTAAAAACACACTTTTAATTTAGCTGCTTAAAAATGCAACTCTAACATAATTTTAACATATATACATAGTTTTGTCAAACTTGATTGTTTATATACTACGTTTATAATTTTTTTAATATATGATATTTTTTTAATAATTCACTTTAATAAAATGGAATCTAATGGCCTTATCACTCCATCCTAGATCCCATGGAACTAGTAGTCTATCTGTATTATGACAGGTTACTAAAGGGTATCCCTTTGAGTCAAATCCTGTGACGGTTGATACATGAGTTATCCTTCCTTTTTTCTCATATCCAACAAAGTCTCCAGGTCTCAAATTATAAGCTTCTCTATAGACTTCTTCGTAACTTCCCTTAGAAATATAACTTCCTCGTCCACTATTCACTATATAGTTTTTAAATCCTTGAGCATTTACCCAAGCTTTTGTAGCATTTCCATTTTCATAATTCCAAATTGCATTTTTATTAAATTTACCACTTTCATACATTATTTGTGATGCAAAATTAGCACAATCTCCACCATCACAATTAAAATCACGATATTTTGTATTAAATTTTAATCCAAATTCTTCATCAGCTGCTGCTCCACAATATCTATGTGCATACTCTATAGCCTTTTCTTGCTCTTTTGTGAGTTCTGGATGAATTTCTTCATGATTTATAATATAGTTTTTAATATCATCAGATTTAATATTTTCTAAATTTAAAGAATCAGCAAATGGATCTGTATACCATTCTTTTGTAATTATATATTTGTCATCTTTTATTTTCACATGAAGATAATGATATGTACCTATTCTGAACATATTTATTTTCTTAGGATCATTTTCATAAGAATATTTATATTCTGTAGATACATCACAAATAATGCCGTATAGATTTTTTTCTCTTTCTCTCATTTTTTTTATTTTAACTTTTGTCTTTATATTATTGAAACTTACACCTTGTTTGCTTGACCAATTTTCTAGATACTTCATTTTTTTCACTTCTTGTTCATATGCCCAAAGACCGAACTTTATATCCGTATCATAAAGCCCTTTTAGTATATCCGCATTTTTATCTAAAATTGCTTTATTTCTATAATCAAAAAGATTTTCCAAAAGTACAGTATATTGTTCACTTATCTCTTTAGGATTTTCACCCTTATCTTTATAAACTTCTCTAACTAAAGCTTCTTCCTCACTCATATTATTAGGTTTATAATTAAATATTAAAGCAAAAAATAAAACTAATAATGAAGATAATAAAATATACTTAATGTACTTATTTTTACTTACCTTCAAGCATTACACCTCCCAATAGAAAGTACTTCTATTTTTAATTTAGTTT
>NZ_JANKBY010000284.1:0-4946 GCF_024621905.1 Terrisporobacter muris | reverse complement strand
TATATAATTAATTTATAGCTATATATAATAGGAAGGAAATGATTATGTTTGGATATGTAAGAATAAACAAAATGGACTTGACCTTTAGGGAATTTGAATATTATAAAGGATACTATTGCGGACTATGTAAATACTTGAAAGAGAATCATGGGGAAATATCTAGACTGGGTTTAAACTACGATATTACTTTTTTGATAGTGATTCTTACAGCTATTTATAAACCGAAAACTAGTATCACAGAAGAAGTTTGTATAGTTAGTCCATTTAAAAAGAAGAAAAAAATCATAAATGAAATAACAGAATATGCAGCTAGTATGAATATATTATTAACATATTATAAATTAGAAGATAATTTACTAGATGATAAAGGAATAAAGGATATTTTAGCTTATAATATTTATAAGGGTAAACTTAAATTAGCACATGAAAAATATCCTCATAAATCAAATATTATAAAAGAACAAATGAATTTACTTAATAAATTAGAAAAAGAAGAAAACTGTAATATAGATAAGGTATCTAATACATTTGGGGAACTTATGGGAGAAATTTTTTCTTATAGAAATGATGAGTATGAAGAAGATTTAAGAAGAATCGGCTTTAATATAGGGAAATATATCTATATATTAGATGCTTATGAAGATTTAGAGGAAGATTATAAAAAAGGAAGATATAATCCATATATAGAATATATAAATAAAAAGGAAGAATTAAAATTAAAAGTTGATAAATTAATTAGTATATCTCTAGGATTATTAGCATCGTCAATTGATAACTTAAATTTACAACTAAATAGAGGGATTATAGAAAATATAGTTTATTCAGGTGTATATTTAAGGTATAAAAATATATTAGAAAAAGGATGTGGAAATAATGTACAGTAATGTTTATGAAAATGACTGTTTTATGAAAGCAAGGACGTTAATTGAAAATAAAGAATTTAAAAAAGCATATAGTTTTTTACAAAGCATAAATGAAAAATGCAGTGAATGGTATTACTTAACAGGATTGTCTGCTATGAATATTGGATATTATGAAGAAGGAGAAGATTTTTTAAAAAGAGCTAAGTTTATGGATCCTAATAATAAGGAATATGCTTATGCTTATAGTAGATACAATAACTATAGAGATGATTACGACAGACGTTCTTATAATTACAACAGAAATAGAAGATATGACTCAAATGGATGTTGCTGTTGTTGTTGTGATGATGATTGTTGCAGTAATTTATGTACTTTGTTTGTATGTGACTCATGCTGCGAATGTTGTGGAGGAGATTTATGTACTTGTTTTTAGGAGATGATAAATAGTCATGAGTAGAAAAATTGCCTATAGTGGAATATTATTGGCTTTAAATATTATTTTATTGATATTAGTTAACATAATACCTATGAATACTTTATTCCTTTTAGGTTTGGCATCTCTACCAATAGCTATTGTAATTATGGAATATGGACCTAAAGCAGGTATTCTATTTTATATAGGATCTGTTTTGTTGAGTTTTATGATTATGGTCAATAAAGCCCAATGGATATTATATGTTTTTACATTTGGTATTTATGGTTTGGTAAAGTATATAATAGAAAAGGATAGAAGTTTTGTTCAAGAGTATCTATTGAAACTTTTAGTAGCGAATATATTAATAATACTTGCATATATAATTTTAAAGGGATTTGTATATATTCCAATTAATATTTTTTTTATATTAATATTTGAAATATCTTTTATAATTTATGATTTTGTATATTCGCAGTTTATAGACTTTTATAATGATAAGCTTAGAAGATTTGTAAAAAGATAAATAAAGGAGACTATTAAGTGATTTAATCACTTTGTAGTCTCCTTTAATATTATAAATTAAAATGTTTTATTTGAGATTCATTTAACCCTTCATCACAAGAAGGACAATTATATGTTTTTTGTTTAGCCATAAATTTACTATCATCCTCATTAAATGTCATCTTTACTTTTTCAGTAATTCCTATTTGAGTTAAATCTTTTCCACATTTTTTACAATTATGAATAGAACAAATATTTTCTAATAACTCCGTTGTAGTATTATCAACAATTTTATTACAACTATTACAGAAAACTCGACTATCTTTTTTTCTGCTTAACTCCTCTGATTTACTTTTGCTTTGAGAAAAAGCAAAGTTTATTTCTTCATATACCTTATAACCTGATTTAAGTATATTTGAATTACAATGTGGGCAAAGAAAAACAGGGAAGTAATCTTTATTATTTTCTTCTTTTTTTGCATCTATTGGATCATATGTGTTTTTTTCTTCACTGCTTTGAGATGATTTATATTCTCCGCTTAAGTAAGCGTAAACATCATCATTTTTGTAATCTCTTGATACAGCTAAAAGATGTTCCTTAATAGACGAATAACTTTTATTTTTAGATGGAATATTTAAGTCGACAATATCATTATCTATTGCGTATTTTATTATAGATGCATAGTTAAACTTAGCTGCATAAAAAAGAACCATCTCATCTAAAATTTCTTCACCTACTTTATCTGAAAAATCAATCCAGATTTCAGGAGATTCTAAGTATAATTTTTTACTTATATTATCTAAGTCATTACTTATATCGCTAAAGCTTAGTGTTTTTTCTTTGGTCTTCAAAATATCATCCTCCGTACAAATAATATATTATAATCCTATATCAAGTCTTTTTACATTGCAATCTAAAGAATATATAATATCTTTTCTTTCTACAATTATTTGAGATTTATTATATAGAGTTTCATCTTCTATCATACGAGTTACTAATTCGTTAGTTGGATTAATGGCAACTGGATTACCTACACGTTTAAGCATATTAATATCTCCATTAGTATCTCCATAAGCATAAGACTGGCTTAAATCTATATCATATTTTTCAACAAAGCTATCTATAGCGACATTTTTACTTTTTGAATCCCACATAGGAATTACCGTTCCGTTGAATTTTCCGTCTTCAAATATATAGTCACTGCCTACATAATCTGTGGCTCCATATTTTTTAGCCATTTTTTCAACTAAGAAATTTGGACTACCAGAAATAAATATAACTTTATGACCATTATCTAAATGCCATTTAATTCTTGAACGAGTATATTTATAAACACGTTCTGCTTTTAATGCAATAACTTGATCACTAGTAAAATCTATACAAGACTTATCTACATGTTGTAGAGACTTAACATATAAATCACATATTTCATCTAAGTAATCGTCATAATTTCCTTGTCTTTTATCCCAATCTAAGAAAGTGTCTCTAGCATGGGCAACCCAAGCCTTTTGATCTACAATTTCGTATTTAATAAGCTTTTTAAAATGTTCCACCATTAGGGAGTCTCTATAAATAGTTCCGTCAATATCAAAAAAAGCTCCTATATTTTTCATTGAATCACCTCATCTAAGTATTTACTTTATTATATTATAAAATTCGATTTTGTTGTAAACTATAATCATAAATAGAAAATAAAAATGAATTTTAACTATTTAGTGATTATTAAAGTATTAAGGACGTGATTTTATGAGATTTAACTATGCCAAAATAACAAAATCTAGGCTTATGGGAAGTATGGGCCTTACTATTAAATATGAGGAAAATAATAATAATATATACCAATATTTTTTATTAGATGGAGAAGGGTTAGGAATTGCTGACTATGTTAGTTTAAAAAATCCAACATCAAAAGAAGCTTGCAACGAAGAAGAAAGACTTATGGGAGGTCTAGGAGAGAACAAAATATTAGTAAAAGAAGAAGTGGCTTTATTCTTAATAAATCATTTTGGTAATAAAAATCTAGAGTATGGGAAAGAGTTACCGGGAGATACTGAGGAGTATATGGATATAATAACGAATTACAAAAGTAATTTAACTCTAGATAAAGTTTATCCAATCATAAGCAAAAAGGTTGATAATGAAGTTGAATTTATAAATTATATGACTATGAGGTTTATAGCTAGAGATAGAGAAAGTTTAAAATACTTTTCTGGTAGTGAAGAAATATCAAACAATCATATAACTAAAATTAACGGAACCCTTTTAAAAAATAAAGTGATTAAAAGAAGTGAAGAAGTGTACATTAGTGAAGCTTTATATGAGGATGAAGATGGATATTACACTTGCAAAATAGCTTTTAATATATGTAAAGAAAAAGATAATTTTAAAATTAAATCTTTACTAGTTACAGATAAAGAACCTGTATATGATTTTGAGGTTTTTGATGAAATATCAAAATCTGAATTTATAGATGTTTACAAGTTAAAAAATAAGGATGAATTTCTAATGGAATTTTATAATGATAACCCATTTATGTTAAAGAGTGAAATGGAAGAAGGGGTATTTTTTACTAGATTTAATTTTAATAATGATCATGTAAAAAGCGATATTTATGTAATAAATAATGATATTAAATCAATATACTATCAGTTAGGAGATGAGTTTTTTGTAGGGACTTATTCTGAGAGAGATAGAAAGTATATAAATAAGTTGTTAATAACTAAGTATAAAGAATATTTAAGTGTGGATGAAAGTTATTTTTTTGAAGAAAATGTTCTTTATGATTTTGTAGAGTCTGGTTCAGATGACTTTGAAGATTTTTTAGATTAAGATTACATAAACATAATATAGTTGTAAGGTAAATCCATATGTGTTTTTTATAGAATGCTGTAGAATAAGAACATAACTTGTTAAAGCAAAATATCTCATAAATATGGAAGGGGTCATAGATATGAAAAAGACATCTATAAAGAACAAAGGAATAATATCTAATTCTATAACAGTAATGGAAGTTATAATTGAAGTTGTATTTGGCGTATATTTTAGTAAAAAAATATCGTCATCTAATAATTATTGTTAAATATGAGATTTATAATAAATATAAAAAGGGGCTTTTCTAGAATCAATCTAGAGAAGCTTTTTTATGTTGAAATTAAATATTCATATTG
>NZ_JANKBY010000283.1:0-4960 GCF_024621905.1 Terrisporobacter muris | reverse complement strand
CCCATAGCTACAGGGTCACCTGCTGATGATATTGCTGTATTTACTAAAACTGCTGCCGCTCCCATTTCCATAGCTTCCATAGCTTGAGAAGGCTTACCTATTCCTGCATCAACAATAATAGGAATATAAAATACAATAAAGTTTATAATAAAAAGAAGCATTCATAAATAAATGCTTCTTTTTATTATAAACAATTCTACTTTTCTTCTATTATTCTAGTTACCTTAGGTATATACTGTCTACTCTGTTTAAATTTGTCATCATTTTTTCTTAGTAACAAATAAGATATACAAGTACAAATTAAACCAACTACTCCACTTATAACTTCAGTCGGTCCCGAGAATTTAATTAAATCCAATATGTAATATGTCAATATTGTTCCCACAAGCAAAAATATTAAAGGGACTAAATAGGCAAGCAGAGTTGCCTTAAGCACCCTTACACTCTCCATACTAACTTCTACATGATCTCCTTTTTTTGCTCCTATAGAATTGTCTACCTCCACCACTAAATCCTGACATTCAGACGATAACTTACTACATTTTCCACAAGATGCACATGCTGAATGACGTTGCATTATCATTTTAGCAGTTCTATTGTCTACAATGTCTATAATAAATCCCTGTTGATTCATAATTTCATCCCCTTCATTTAGAAACCTTAACTAGAGAATAAGTTATTACTCTTTTACAAAAAAGTTAATTTTTTTCTATAATATGTTCCGTTAATACCTATTTATTAATAACCCATATTACAGTATTTCTCTCACACCCGAAAGATCATGTATTTTTAGGCAGGTCTCCTGACTTAAAATCATCCTACTCACTTCTCCTTCCCATTTTACCAGTGGAGTTAAAGCTCTCCAAAGCTCTAAGTTTTCGTCATTATTACAGTAGCGGGGGCTGCTGTGGATTTTCACCACATTCCCTTTTAAGCCATTTGGCACCTTGAATAACATACTCATTCTCTAGTTAAATGCATATTTTAGTATGCATCTTAATTATAAAATATAAATTTTTTTTCTACAATACATTTTCATCTTTATGATATGGTTCAATATGAATTATCACTTGGCAGTTTGGATTAATATTATTTTTAATTTCTCTTTCTATATTATGAGATAGTTTGTGAGCATCTTCAGTACTTGTGTTAGCATCTATCATTATATGCATATCTACATATATATCATTTTCTACTCCTCGACTTCTTATATTATGAATATTTTTTATTTCTGAAAAAGTATTTAATATTTCAATAATTCTTTCTTCTCCTATCATCGCTTTATCTAGCAATATGCCAATGGATTCTTTAAAAATTTCATAAGATGCTCTAAGTATAAATAAAGATATTATTATAGATATAATGGGATCTATAATTTGAGGAAGCCCAATCCTAATTCCTATCAAAGATATCAAAACTCCTACTGATATGAAAATATCGCTTTTAGTATGAATTGAATCAGATATTAATATAAAACTATTATATTCCTCGCCTTTTCTTCTTTCATATATAGTTACAAAAATATTTATACCGATAGTTAATATTAGTGAAATCAAACTTATTAACGTTATACTTATCTCTCCAGGATTAACAAAACGCCCAAATCCAGTAATCAATGTCTTTAAGCCTAAAAATAAAAGCATGCCTCCAATAAATAAACTAGCAATTATTTCAGATTTTTTATGACCATAAGGATGTTCTTTATCCACTGGTATACTTGCTATAGTAATCCCTATTAAACCTACCACGTTAGAAAGTCCATCAGATAAGGAGTGAATCCCATCTGTACTTAAACTAGCACTGTTTATTAAATAACCAACTACCATTTTAGTTATAGCCACACCTAAGTTAGCAAACAGTATTATCCATAAAACAAACTTAACTTTTTTACAATTCCCCTTTAAACTATTTTTTTCATCATTATCATAATTAATTACCTTTTCCATAAATCTCCCTCCAATTTTGAGTCATATTAATAGTTAATAACTTTTATCATCGTCCCATATATTCAAAAATCCATGGACAAAGCCCATGGATTAAAAAATATTTATTTAGTTTTTCTATTATCAATATATTCAAATAGGGTGATATTTGTTCCTTCTTCTTTGTTAATTAAATTTAATAATGTAACACCTACAAGTCTTATATCTTTATGATTATGTTCAATGTTTTTGAATAAGTTAAAAATATTAGTTCTAATATCTTCATGAGTAAATATGGGGTTTATTAAGCTAGCACTTCTAGTTATTTGCCTAAAATCACCATATTTTATTTTTAGAGTTACTGTCCTTCCCATTTTTTTTAAATACTCCGCCCTATAAGCAACTTCTTCACAAAGTTCATCTAAAATATTAATTAATTTTTCATCTTCTATGTCTAAATTTTCGCTCAATGTAGTCTCTGCTCCAATAGATTTCCTTTCTCGATAAGGTTCAACAGCTCTATGGTCTATCCCCCTCGACAGTTGATAAAATAAATATCCTCTATTTTTAAAAATAGATTCTAATTCATTTATATCTAATTGTCTTAAATCATATCCTGTTTCAACTCCTAAATTATGAAGTACTCTTTGTGTCACTTTTCCAACTCCAAAAAATTTACTTATAGGAAGGTTATCTAAAAATTTTTGTGTATTATCTTCTCTTATAATAGTTAGTCCATTTGGTTTGTTATAATCTGATGCTAATTTAGCTAAAAATTTATTGTAAGATACTCCTGCAGATGCAGTTAATCCTGTTTTTTTATAAATTTCTTTCTTTATCAATTTTGCAATTTCTGTAGCATATTTTATATTTAATTTGTTATCCGTCACATCTAAATAGGCTTCATCAAAAGATAAGGGCTCAACTAAATCCGTATATTTATGAAAAATCTCTCTTATTTCATAAGATACTTGCTTATATACTTCAAATCGAGGTCTTAAAAATATGGCATATGGACATCTTTTATAAGCAGTTTTACATGGCATAGCAGAATGAATTCCATATTTTCTTGCTTCATAAGAACATGTTGCTACCACTCCTCTTCCCTGAGGATTACCTCCTACAATTACCGGTTTTCCTTTTAAGTCAGGGTTATCCCTTTGTTCAATAGAAGCATAAAAAGCATCCATATCTATATGAATTATTTTCCTTTTATTTTTCATAATCATCACCCTTTATTTCTTATCGTTTACTTTATTTTAAAATAGGCCACATTGATTATCAATATGGCCTCAAGTATCTTATTAGTTATAGTATAAATTTTGAGATGGATAATTGGGATCGCAAGTTACATGCATTCCTAACTTTCTAAATGTTTGTTCATCATCTTTACTTATTATTGTAGTTGAATGAGCTTGTATATTTTTTAATTCTTCAAGTTTTTCCATAGCAAGTTCTGCTGTTGGATTAGTTACTGCACATATAGCAAGTGCTGATAAAACTTCTTCTAAGCTAAGTGATACATTTTTACCACCTAAAGTTTCTGTTTTTAATTTTATAATTGGATTTAATATTACTGGCGATATTAAATACATCTCATCTGGAATATTAGCCATATATTTGATTGCATTTAATACTGCTGCTGCAGATCCACACATTAAATCAGAACTTTTTCCTGTTATTATTGTGCCATCTTTAACTTGCATAGCAACTACAGGACAAATATCTTGATTATTACTTTGTGATTTTAGTTTTTCTGAGTATTCTCTTGCAGGCATAACTACGGCTCTATCTTCTGGTTTAACATTAATTTTTTCAAGTATTAAAGATATTGTATCATAAGCATCTTTGTTTACTTCACCTTTTTTGTATTGGCAAGCAGTATTGAAGTACCTTCTTATTATTTCATCTATTGAAGCTCTACGAACTACTTCATCATCTATTATTCCAAATCCAACTCTATTAACACCCATGTCTGTTGGTGATTTAAACATAGATTCTTTTCCAGTTATTTTTTCTATTATTTTCTTTAATACTGGGAATAACTCTAAGTCTCTGTTGTAGTTAACCGATTTTTCTCCATAAGCATCTAAGTGGAATGAATCTATCATGTTAACATCTTTTAAATCAACTGTTGCAGCTTCATAAGCTATATTAACTGGATGATTTAATGGTAAATTCCAAACTGGGAATGTTTCAAATTTTGAATACCCAACTGAATTACCCCTTTTGTTTTCATGATATAACTGACTTAAACAAGTTCCAAGCTTACCACTATTTGGTCCTGGAGCAGTTACTACTACTATTGGTTTAGTTGTTTCTATATATGGATTAGCTCCGTATCCTTCATCACTAACTATCGTATCTACATCTGATGGATATCCTTTAGTTGGAGCATGTTTGTAAACTTTTATTCCACGTCTTTCTAGTTTATTTATAAACACTGTTGTTGCAGGTTGTCCTTCAAATCTAGTTATAACTACACTATTTACATTTAGATTATAACTTCTTAGATCATCTATAAGTCTTAGAACTTCCATATCGTAAGTTATACCGAAGTCACCTCTTACTTTATTACGTTCTATATCACCTGCATAAACGCATATTACAACTTCTACTTTATCTTTTATATTTTGTAAAACTTTTATTTTAGCGTTCTCATCAAACCCTGGAAGTATTCTTTTTGCATGTAAGTCTCCCATTAGTTTTCCACCAAACTCTAAGTATAATTTATCAAATTTTTCTACTCTCTCTAGGATATATTTAGACTGTTCTTTTAGATATTTTTCATGATCAAATCCGACTCTCATTATGCACCTCTTCAAAAATTATTTTTTAACCTTATTATTTTTCACTAAGGCATTATTATATACCATACAAGTAATTTTTTTCAAGAAGTTTTTTATATTTTTTGGGATTTTTTCAAACAGAAATAAAAGATAGTAGTATTTTTCTATCTTTAAGGCTTGTATTTATAGATTTTTATTGGGTTTGTTTTTATTAGTTTTTAGTGAAAAATAGGCGCATAATTTCACCAC
>NZ_JANKBY010000282.1:0-4983 GCF_024621905.1 Terrisporobacter muris | reverse complement strand
GAAAAGTATTATTTTAATTATAAATTAGGTAATAGAGTAGAAATTGAATTGACTTATAAAGAAAAAAGAGGTGGTATAGACTAATAGGTTTCAAAAAATTCAAATTAAACTATTGATAAGGGGAGAATTTAAAATGAAGCAAAAGATTAGTAGGAAGGCATCGTTATTAGAGGCAATGATACCGATAATATGCTTAGCGTTATTTTTAGGAATAGGAATATTTATGTTTGAGGCATCACCACATGTACCACTTATAGGAGCTGCAGCTATAGCAGGGGCCATAGGAGTATATAGACTAGGATTTAAATGGACTGAGTTAGAAATCAGTATGTTTGATAGTATTAAAATGGCTATGCAAGCGATTTTGATTATAATGATAATAGGTATACTTATAGGAACTTGGGTAATAAGTGGGGTGGTCCCAAGTATGATTTATTGGGGATTAAAAGTCATATCACCAAATATTTTCTTGGTGGCCTCAGTAATAGTATGCCTATAGTATCTCTTGCAACGGGATCATCTTGGAGCACTATGGGAACAGTCGGTGTTGCACTTTTAGGTATTGGTCAAAGCTTAGGTATACCAGTAGGAATAGTTGCAGGATCTATTATATCTGGAGCATATTTTGGAGATAAATTATCTGCTCTATCTGAGACAACTAATTTGGCACCAGCAATGGCAGGTACTGACTTATTTACTCACATAAAATATATGTCATATTCAACTGTACCATCCTTAGTAATAGTATTAATAATATTTGGTATAATGGGGACGAAATATTCTGGACAAGAACTGGATATAAGTCAAATTCAATTAATTAGCAACACACTGGAGTCTTCGTTTAATACTTTATCACCGTTTTTGTTAATTGGACCAGTTATAGTAATTGTGCTAGTTATGCTTAAAGTACCAGCAATCCCTGGACTTATTTGCGGAGCATTGGTAGGTGTTATTATAGCAATATTTTTCCAAGGACAAGACATAGGAGCCATATTAGAAGCGGCGACTAATGGATATGTATCTACTACAGGTATAGAATCTGTAGATATGTTGTTATCTAAAGGTGGACTTATGAATATGATGTCAACTGTATCATTAACAATATGTGCACTAGGATTAGGAGGAATACTAGAAAAGACAGGGATGCTTGAAGTAATAGCATCGTCCATATTGAGAGCTGCAAAAGGTGTGTTTGGTACAGTATTTTGTACTATGTTAACTTGTACATTTACTAATATAATAGCTGGAGAACAATATTTATCTATTGTTATACCAGGAAGAATGTATAGCGAAGAATACAAAAAAAGAGGTATACATCCAAAGATGTTATCAAGAGCATTAGAAGATAGTGGAACTTTAACTTCTCCACTTATACCATGGAATACTTGTGGTGCTTATATAGCAGGAACACTTGGGATATCAGCATTTATATATGCACCATATGCTTTGTTAAATTTAATAAATCCAATAGTCTCATTGGTAATGATAGCACTTAAATTTAAAATAGCAAGAATAGATTATGATGAAAATTTAAAATTATGTAAAAAAGCAAATTAAATCAATATATAAAGCCAACAGATAAAGCTAATTCTGCTGGCTTTTTTTAAATAAATCACTTGTTACATGAGCAAAATGAATTTTGAGCAATGAATTTATCTGAAGTAGAGAAAAGATAAATCGTTGTAGATATGAACGTAACAAATTTTATGATAAAATATAACAGGTGAGTACATAATAAAACTGAATAAACAATAAGGAGATTACCATGAATAATAAAAGTGTAAAAGAAATTAAAGAAATAGTAGATAATCTAAAGGTGGATCAATACTTAGAATATATAGATATTTTAAAAAGTGACGAAAGAAAATCAGTGCAAAAACTAGCTGTGTCTTTAGCTAAAAAACTTGATGCTATAAGAAAAGAAGATGAAAGACTAGAACTTATAAATACATACGAAAATGATGGATATGAAAAAGGATATTTATACATAGGTGGAATAGATGAGGTTGGTAGAGGACCACTGGCAGGGCCTGTAGTTGCTGCTGTAGTTGTTTTACCGCCACACACTAAAATAGAAGGAATAGATGATTCTAAAAAAATCAAAGAAAGTAAAAGAGAAGAATTATATGAAATAATAAAAGAAAATGCCCTAGATTATGGAATAGGAATTGTGGACAATGAAGAAATAGATGACTACAATATTTTAAATGCCACATATATGGCAATGAAAAAAGCATTAAATTCAATGAAAAAACAACCAGACTACTTATTAGTAGATGCTGTTACAATACCAGGGGTTGATATAAAACAAAATCCAATAATAAAAGGTGATTCAAAGTCAATATCAATAGGAGCTGCAAGTATTTTAGCTAAGGTTACTAGAGATAGAATGATGTGCCAATATGATGAAATATATCCTGAGTATGGGTTTAAATCAAACAAAGGATATGGTACAAAGGAGCATTACGAAGCTATAGAAAAAAATGGTATAACACCAATACATAGAAAAAGTTTCCTTAAGAATGTGTTATAAGCTATAATATTAATGGAAGAATTTTTAAGTGAATTATTATTGGAGGGGAATAAACAATGAATTATAAAGATATGCTAAAAGAAGCAAGAGAAAACTTAAATGGAAGTTGTAGGGTATGTAAAGCTTGTAATGGAGTAGTTTGTGCAGGAGAAGTTCCAGGAATGGGTGGAAAAGAAACTGGATCTGCTTTTATACAAAACTTCAAAAGTTTACAAGATGTTAAAATAAACATGAGAGTTATACATAATGTATCTAAGCCAGATACTTCAGTAGAATTATTTGGGAAGAAAATGAAAGCACCTATATTTGCAGCTCCTATAACAGGAACTACATTAAATATGGGTGGAAAAATAAGTGAAAGAGAATACATAACTCCAGTTGTAGAAGGATGTATAGAAACAGGAATCTTCCCAATGGTTGGTGATACTGCTGTAGATTCATTCTTAATGGACAACCTAGATGTATTAAAAGAAAACGATGGCCAAGGTATAGTATTTATAAAGCCTTGGGAAAATCACGACATAATAAAGAAAATAAAATTAGCTGAAGAAGCTGGAGCTTTTGCTGTTGGTGTAGATGTGGATGCATGTGGACTAGTTACTTTATCAATGCATGGAAAAACTGTTGTACCAAAAGACGTGGAAGCTTTAAAAGAGTTAAAAGCAGCTACTAAGCTACCATTTATAGTGAAAGGGATAATGACTGTAGAAGATGCTATGCTTGCTGTTCAAGCTGGTGTGGATGCCATAGTTGTATCTAATCACGGTGGTAGAGTTTTAGACTGTACCCCAGGTGCAGCGGATGTACTTCCTGCTATTGCTGAAGCTGTTAAAGGCAAGATAACTATTTTAGTTGATGGTGGTGTTAGAAGTGGTGTTGATGTTCTTAAATTGATAGGACTTGGGGCTGATGGCGTGCTTATAGGAAGACCTTTTGTTACTGCTAGCTTTGGTGGTGGTAAAGAAGGTGTTGAGATGTATGTTAATAAGATTATAGGTGAGTTTGAGGCTACTATGAGACTTACTGGATGCCAAAATGTTAGCGATATCGATGGTAGGGTTATATATAGATAGAAGTTTAATAATAAAATTAAATGAAAAGTTAGATTTAAAATGATACATAAGAATAATTTCTACTAATTAAATTAATAAAAAAGAGTATTGATTGAATTGTCAATACTCTTTTTTATAGTATAATATCAATGCAAAATAATTTATTTACATATGGAGGATATTTTGAAAAAACATATAAAATATTTATTGCAATCTTGGTAATAGCATTAACAGCTACAGGAGCTTTAGGTTGTTCTAAAAATACATATCTATATACTAAAGAAAATGAATATAAAGAAAAAATAAGGGTAATAAAAAAGGTGTTTTTGACCATAAAAATATAAATTCATTTTTTATATAATAATAAATGAATCGATAAAAAGAGCAGCAAAAGAAATTGTAAATAGACTAATAGAAAATTATGGACATGAAGCAGGTGTAGTATTTAATGCATATGGACTAGAAGAAAGTATAGCAGGAATGTAAAATAAAGTGTGTAATTGAGTTGTAATAAAGGTTTTATTAATGATAGTAGATCAAGTACACTAGAAATAATAAAAACTAACAGACTTTAAACTCAACTAAAATATACTGTATATTTAATAGTGTTGTAAAAGTTGGTGTCCTAGTGTACCAGATAACATTCCATAGAAAATGAATTACTAATGTGCATCCGAATTCTGTCTATAAGAATTCATAACGTCTTTAAACAATACAGCAATAGAAGGTGGTGTCCAAGTGATTGCATTTGCACCGGCAGCTATGGTTTTTCTGATACTTTCATCAGTAGGACCACCTGTTGCGATTATTGGAAAATCAGGATAAGCATCTCTAATTTTGGCAACTATCCTAGGTGTATCAACAGAAGCTGAAACATTAAAAATAGTTGCACCAGAATCTATTCTTTCCTGAATATTTGTATCATCATTCACAATAGTAACAACAACAGGTATATCTAGTGCATTAGATAAAGCTTTGACTACACCGTTTGATGTTGGAGCATTGACAACCACACCGATAGCACCTTGCAACTCAGCATTTGTTCCAAGCATTACAGAACGAATTCCTTTTGTCAAACCTCCACCAACACCTGCAAAAACAGGGATATCAGAAGCCATAATAATAGATTGTGTAATTATGGGCTGAGGTGTAAATGGATATACGGCTATTACTGCGTCTGCATTTATATTTTTTATAATAGCTAAGTCAGTTGAAAAAACAAGAGACTTAATTCTTTTCCCAAAAATATTTATGCCGCTGCATTCTCTAATAACTTCAGGAACACGTAAAAATGATTTTCTAAGTGTACCATCTATTGATTTTGGTCTTTGTTTCATGGATAAAATCCTCCTTAAAAATTTTCATATGTACATAATTAATAGTAAAAATATTTAAAAT
>NZ_JANKBY010000281.1:0-5027 GCF_024621905.1 Terrisporobacter muris | reverse complement strand
AGCTATTATAATTTATAATATAAATAATTTCACTAATATTAATACTTGTAATACTTTTCATTATGAGTATCTCTAGAATCCACAATATATGCTGTGTTGCTAATACACCATATATAAATGATAGTACTATTAATAACTTCGATAAAAATATATTAAACTTATTACAAGGAAGAGTGAACAAAGTATAAGCCACCGTTGTCTTACTTGAAAAGTCTTTATACCAAGTTAGTAAGGTATAATATAAACACCATATAAGCCCTAAAATCATAAAAAAGAACGATAAACTATATAATGAGTAAATAAATCCTCCATTTTTTATAATCATATATACCTCTTCTGATTTAAGTAGACCTAATCCACCTCTTATATTCAATATTCTTTGAACTTCTTTTGCTACCAAATTTAAATTGTAAATAAACCAAATAAGATTACTTATAATAATTAAGCTTAAGATAGAGAAATAAACCTTTTTAATTCTTTTAAACTCTATCTCATAGAGCATTAAGATCTTACTCACCCCTATATACCTCCCTCATCTTATCTATAATAGACTTATTTTCATTCTGTCTAACTTCTTCCACATTGAAGTTAAATGCTACTTTCCCATCATGAAGTATTATTACCTCTTCTACTATTTCTTCTATCTCAGCAATTTCATGAGTGGTTATTATAATACTTTGATTAGGAGAAATATATTCAACCATAGCTTTAATAAACTCTTCTCTTTTAAAAATATCTATACCAGAAAAAGGTTCATCTAGTAAAATATATTTGGCATTTTGTGCAAATCCAAGAATAATCTTAACCCTGGCTCTATTTCCTTTTGATAAATTACTTATCATCTGATCATCAGTAAGATTGAAAATTTTCAGCATATTATATGCTTTTTCTTCGTCCCAATTTATATAAAATTCTTTCATAAATGCCAAACTTTCTTTTATAGTTAGATGTGGAAAGTAAGTATCTACATCAGGTATAAATGCTATTTTATTATATAATTTATGGTTAATTTCTTCACCATCTATAAGGATTTTCCCCTTATCTGGTCTAATTACTCCAGCTATAGATTTTAATATGGTTGATTTACCTACTCCATTTATTCCAAATATGCCTATGATTTTTCCTTCTTTTATTTGAAAAGACACATCATCCAATGCATGTACTTTTCCATATTTTTTACTCAAATTTATTATATCTATCATTTACAAAACTCCCTCTAAAATATTTAACCTACTAGAATTTAGATTCCTAACCTTTATTTCGTAGATATGAATTAATATAATCTATTGGGCGATATACTTTTCCTTTTTTGTAGGGCAAAACAGAATCTATCTTTATACCTCCTGTAGGATATGGATTCCTACTAGCTGAGTTAATTACTTTTCCTTTACCAATATACATAACTACATGTCTAGTTGTAAAAATAAGGTCTCCTGGTTGAATATTTTTCATTTGAACTTTATAATCCTTTAGTACTTCTTTTTGTTCAGTTGTAGAATATCCAATATTTACGTTTGTTACAGTTTTGTACGTCCAATAAGTAAGTCCCGAACAATCAAATCCTTGTTTTCCTATATAATCTTTTTTATCTAAAGGATAGTAACTTTCTCCATAATAACTTATAAGTTCTTCTAATCTTTCTTTAGTTATTATTTCTCCCTTACCACCCCAAGTATATTCCTGGCCTTCTTTTTCTTTTGCTAGAGAGATAACTTCATCTACTATTTTTAAATCTTCTTCACTCATATTTTTAGTTTCTTGTTCATATTTTTCATTTAATTGTTGTATATATTTTTCTTTTAAAAACTTATACCCATATACTCCCATAAGTACAACTAATATTAATATTAAAAGTTTCTTTAAAAATTTTTTTATAGCTATTAACTCCCTTCATATTTACGATTATAAAATCATAACTTCTTTATTTCATTATCACACTAAAACTTCTGTATTTCAACTTACAAATCTGTCATATAGAGAAGGCTATCTCCTATATATTAGACGCATAAAAGTCGTAAAAAGTTTCATTTATTTTTATAAAATTTTATCTAATTTAAATCTATATCATTTATTTTTCACATAAAAAGGTTGAAGTATAATTAATACTCCATCTTTTTGAAAAAATACATCAATAAAAATAAATTCATATAAAAAGTGGCCTAAATTTCAGCCACTTTCTTTCACATATACTTATTTATTTGGAACTACTATATCACCACTTATTATTTTTTCCACTTTTTTATTAACGTAATCTATTACATCTTGTGGAACATTTTTATCAGTTGATGGTGCAAGTCCTATACCTTCTTCTTTTAAACCAAATACTAAAGTTTTTCCGCCTGCAAATGTGCCATCTTTTAAAGTTTTAACTACGCTATATACACCTTCATTTACTTTTTTCATTGCTGAAGTAAGTATATTGTCTGGTGCAATATCATATTGGTCTCTATCAACACCTATAGCATATTTTCCAGTTTCTTTAGCACATTCAAGTACTCCTAAACCACTATCTCCTGCACATGCAAATATTATATCTGCACCATTATTGTACATCTGTGTAGCTATTGATTTACCTTTTGCTTGATCAGCAAATGAGTTAACATATTGAGACAAAACTTTTGCATCTGGATTAGCTTCTTTCACACCAGCTTCATATCCAATTTGGAATTTTCTGATTACAACATTATCCATTCCGCCAACAAATCCAACTTTATTGGTTTTAGTCATTTTTCCTGCAACTAAACCTGCTACATATCCTGATTGTTCCTCATTAAATGATATACAAGTAACGTTGTCAGGTGTTTCATCTCCATAATCTACGTCAACTATAGCAAACTTTTGATCTGGATAATGTTTAGCTGCATCAAGTAATGCTTGTTGCATTGGAAATCCTGTTGCAAGGATTAAATCATTATCTCCATCTACTGCTTGTTCTAAATTTGTTACATAATCCGCTTCTTGTTTTGATTCTATATAACTTGCTTTAATTCCTAAGTCTTTTTGTGCCTTTTCAAGCCCTTCCCAAGCACTTTGGTTGAAACTACCATCTGTAACTCCACCAACACTTGTAACCATTGTAACTTTTAATGCATCATTATTAGTTGCCTTATCTTTATTTCCTCCACACCCTACTAATGAAGATGCTGTCATTATAAGTACCGTTATTAAGCATACAATTTTTTTCAATGTTATTTTATCCTCCTATGTGATATAATACTTTTCTCTTAGCTTAACTATAGTATCAAAAAATTATTACTAGATATTATGGTATATGACATATTTTTTGATTTTTTTGAGTATATAAACATGATAAAACTAAATGATAAAAGTAAATTAAGTTATTATATAAAAAAATTTCAAATTAATGAAATTTTTACCGAAAATATAGAACACCATATGGAGCTTCATTATTTTAAGAAAGGTTCTCATGTTTGTATAAAGGAAAATACCTTAGATTATTTTTACTTCTTTGTAAAATGTAGAGCAAAGGTATATATATCGACACCAAACGGAAAGTCTCTACTTATTAGATTTTACTCTCCAGTTCAAGTAATTTGGGACGTAGAAGTAACTTGTGATGAAAATGCTGATTGCAATATCCAAGTGATTTGAATCCTGAGGATAAGGTGATTACAGATAATTTCACACAATTATCAGAACTACTTGGAGCAAATTACAGACATTTTTTAAGAATAGTAGATAAACTTTGCTCAAAAAATACTATTAAAAAGGAAAAACAATCTTTGGTAATCTTAGATAGGTCAGCTCTAAGTGAGATTGCTGTAGATTTATATAATTAAAAAGCATGTTGAGTATTCAACATGCTTTTTAATTTAGTATGAAACTATTTTTACCATTTTTCTTCGCTTTATATAATAAAGTATCTGCTTCTTTATAATTTTCAATATATGTTTTTTTTATGTCTATCTTATTAATCCCAACACTTATAGTTAACGGTGGATTATAATTTAAATTCTCTAATTCTTTAAAAATAGCATCAAACATAAATTTAATATCTTTTTTATTCAATCTGACAATCCCTGCGAATTCATCTCCTCCAGTTCTATAAAACCTTCCTTTGTTAGCATTATTAAGTATTTGACCTAATTTTTCTAAATATTTATCCCCTTTTAAGTGCCCATAGTTATTATTTAGATCTTTTAAATTATCTATATCTATAAGAGCTAAATAAAAACCGTATCCACTATACTTTAATATTCTATCCATATCATTAATAAATTTTCTTCTATTAAATAAACCTGTTAATACATCCGTTTCAGCTCTTTTATTAGCATTTATTTCTTCAGTTATATCTCTACCTATACATAAAATACCATCTTCGATTTTTTCCATTGATACATTAAAATGTCTTTTATTATAAGATATAACTTGCTTAGAGTATCCTTTTTCCAGTGTATTTATACATCCTTTTATTAGCCCTTTATACAATGATTCATCAATATGTTTTTGTCTCAATAATTCTTCATCATTTTTATTTATTAATTTATTTTTTTCACAATTAAATAATTCGGCACAACTTTGATTTACATATTTATATTTTAGGTTACTATCTTTAAAAAACATTATATCCTTAGACTTATCCATCATTCTCGATAAAAAATTTATTTCTTCATATAAATTACATAAGTCAGTAAATTCTAAAATTATAAAATCACACATATATGATATTTTCAAAGATATATTAATATATTCGCCTTCTGAATTAAACTTAAGGTTTTCTAGATCTTGATTATCACTTGTTTGTTTTAATTGTTTTATTGCATTACTTAAAATACATTCTTCGCATTTAGAAGTTTGTTGACAATATGAATTTTCAACAATAGTATTATTACATTTAATATAATTACCTAGTAATTGATTTATATCTGATGAGAAAAATTCTCTTACCTTTTTATTTGCATATAATACTACTAAGTCTTTATTTAGTACTATCAATCCATTGGATTGCTCATCTATTAGTCTCGATAAAATAACTTCCTCCATTTTTGTCCCCTTTGTATAATTCT
>NZ_JANKBY010000280.1:0-5049 GCF_024621905.1 Terrisporobacter muris | reverse complement strand
TTATCTCGAAATAAGACATTTAATATACATTATATTATTGCTGATTTTAAATTTACTTTAGCAATATAAAGGGAAAAGAGAGAAAGATAAATATATAGTATACTCTAAATAATTATAAATGATATGTGGGAGGAATAAACTTGAAAATAAAAGTAGGAATTAACGGTTTTGGAAGAATAGGAAGAAATGTGCTTAGAATAGTAGAGGAAATGCCAAGAGATAGCTTTGAGATAGTAGCTATAAATGCTAGGGCAGAGGCAGACACATTAGCACATTTATTTAAATATGATTCTTGCTATGGTATATTTAAAGGTGATGTAAAGGTCAAAGATGAAGAAACAATAGTTATAAATGACAATGATATAAAAATACTTAGATATGGTGATCCAGGTCAAATTCCATGGAATGAATTAGGAGTGGAGTTAGTAATAGAATCTACTGGTAAGTTTGTAAAAAAAGAAGATTGTATGAAGCATATTAAAAATGGAGCAAAAAAAGTTATAATAACTGCTCCTGGTAAAGATGAAGACAAAACTATTGTTATGGGTGTTAATGAAAATGAATATGATGAAGATATTCACAACATAATATCAAATGCATCTTGTACAACTAACTGCTTAGCACCTTTTGCAAAAGTATTAGAGAATGAATTTGGAATAGAAGAAGGGCTAATGACTACTATACATGCTTACACAAATGACCAAAGAATATTAGACAAAACACATAAGGATTTAAGAAGAGCAAGAGCTGCTGGAGAATCAATGATACCTACTACAACTGGGGCTGCAAAAGCAGTTGCTAAAGTTTTACCACAATTAAAAGGAAAATTAAATGGATTTGCTGTAAGGGTTCCAACGCCAACTGTATCACTTGTAGATTTAGTTTGTGTATTAAAGAAAGATGCTACTATACAAGAGGTAAATGCAGCATTTAAAAAAGCATCAGAAAATGAAATGAAAGGGATTTTAGGATATAGCGAAGAACCATTAGTATCAATAGATTATAGGGGAGATAGCCGTTCATCAATAGTAGATGGATTATCAACAATGGCAATGGGAAGTAGAATGTTTAAAATTGTTTCATGGTATGATAATGAATGGGGTTATTCTTCAAGAACAGTAGACTTAGTTGATTTTGTTTCTAATAAAATGAAAGTTTTAGAAGATATTATTTAGAAAATGAATATATTATAAAAAGACATCTATTATAGATGTCTTTTTATAATATAAAATCTTGAAAATAAAAAAATCCTTACTTTAACCGATCAAGTAAGGATTCTAAAATATATTATAAAAAGGGGTTTTTAGGGAATATATTTTATTTGGGGAGTAATCAGTTATTGGGGAAATAACTGTATATTTATAATAACAAAATTCGACAAAATATGCAAGGATTTTTTGAAAAAAATTAATTTTAAGATATCTATTTTATTTTTGCTATTACAAATTAAAAAATAGTTATAAAATACGTATTATATGATAGGTGCTTATTTTAATAAATAAAAAGCTATTAAAAATAAATAGGGTTGTTATATTGTATCTATTATGCTATCCTTAATATTAGAGAAGGTAATAACGACGCGGAGTGGAGCAGTTGGCAGCTCGTTGGGCTCATAACCCAAAGGTCATAGGTTCAAGTCCTATCTCCGCAACCAATATATAAATATAAAGCTCTTATATCTTTTGGTATAAGAGCTTTTTTATTAGTAAGGATTTATCCTAAATAATAATGAGGATAAATTGTTGATTACATGAATTAAGTGAATTTTATGGAGGTATTATGAATAATAATAAAAAGATAGATACTGCACTTAAGTATAACAAGACATCTAAAATGAATAAGAATTTTATGTATCAAGATTTAAAAAGAAGTAATTGCTATAATTGCGATTTTTCAAAATCAAACTTCAACTTTACAAGTTTGAGAGGAGCTCATTTTAAATCTTGCAACTTTTACGGATGTACTTTTAAATATGCTGAGTTTGTAGGAAGTAATTTAAAAGGAAGTAGATTTGCAAAAGCTAAGTTTGAAGATACTATATTTGAAGGTGCAAAGTTGGAAAGTGTAGATTTTACTGGTGCAACTTTTAAAAATGTTATATTTGTAAATTGTGATTTAAGTAAAGCAATAAATCTTAATTATAAAGAAGATGAAGCAAGAATATACAATGAAATGCCAGGATTAGAAATAAGTGATGATTTAAAAAATGCCATAGAAAAAGCTATGGAAAATAATTGTGTGAAAAAATCAAGAACTCTTGATACAAAAGATGGAGGTATCAATACAATAAGTATAATGATACTTTTAGAAAAATTCAGAGAAAAAAGACTTATAGAAGGTTTAGGAATTTTAAGTGAAAAAGTTGATAGAGATTTCTGTACTTTAAGTTATATAATAAAAAGTTTACAAAGTTATAAAGATCAAGGGATTTTATAAGCTTATGTAAAAAGCCTTAGATTGTGAAAAATCTAAGGCTTTTTACATTTATAATAATTTTTTCACATAAGAATAATTCTCTGATTTATTATTTTTCAAGGTGGATGGTTTCATTGCTAATAGTAACACTTTCTATTTCATTTAAATCTAGCATTTTATTGAAATTACCATAAGTATGATATTTTAGCAAGGAAGAAGCACCACCTGATGTGAAAATATATTACTACTTTAATTTTTTATTAATAAATAGAAAATATTAATTAGACAACTCTATGGATATCTTTAATAAGTGCATATCTTCACTAGGAGTGGTTAATGCATCCAATAAGTTTTTCACATAAGAATAATTTCCAATTTTTAGATCATTATTATTTATATATGAAATCATTTTATTGTGAGTTAATTCTATATTGTTATACGATCCTTTATGGTATCCAATTAGATACTTACCAGCTTTTTTAATAAATAATTTGGAAGAAGGTATTTCTGTTTCACAATTAAATAAAAAATTCTCTGGTATAAAATTATAATTGTTATCTGTTTTTTCGATGCTTATTAAAGTAGATAGACGATCGTCTAAGCTATAATTATTAATAAATTGATTAAAGTTTTTTCTAACCATAAAAAATAAGTTCTCATTAGCATCATTTTTTAAAGATTTACTCAGAAAGAGCTTTTCTTCTTTTTCATATTCAATTTTTATTTCCTCACTATTTATGGAAGTTGCATAATTAATTTTTTCTATTCTTGATTTAAGCATATTTTGTAATTCTTTAATCCTCTTTATTTCTTCATCTAGTTCATCAATTCTATTTTCAAATAAATTTTTAACTTTTTTAGGGGTTCTATTATTTAAAAATAAACTGATATCATTTAAAGACATATTCATATCTTTCATTACAGAGATAAAGTAAAACAAACTTAATTGATCATAAGTATACATTCTATATCCGTTTTCATCACAAGAATCAGGTTTTAATATTCCAATATCGTTGTAATGATACAATGTATGTTTTGTGACATTACAGAGTTTAGCAAACTCTCCTGTAGTAAGTTTTTTTAAATTCATTTTCATCATTTTTAAATCTCCTATTGACTGTTGGGTTACCCTATACTATATTATACCAATATAATAAAGAATATATATAAATTTATAAGGAGTAATATTATGAGTAATAAAAGTATTGATTTAGGAAAAGGAAACATTGGCAAATTACTTTTTACATTGGCTATTCCTACTATAATAGGTCAATTAGTAAATCTATTGTATAATATTATCGATAGAATATTTATAGGTAAGATGGATAGTGGAGATTTAGCTATGGCAGGAGTTGGAGTTGCCATGCCAATAATACTATTAGTATCAGCTTTTGCAATGCTATTTGCAGCAGGAGGTGCACCATTAACTGCCATAGAAATGGGTAAACAAGATAATGAAAAAGCAGAAGAAATAATGAGCAACTGTTTTTCTATGCTTATATGTGGAGGTATTGTTTTAACAATAGTATTTCTTTTATTCAAAGAACCTATACTTTGGGCATTTGGAGCTAGTAATGCTACTATAGGATACGGTTTAGATTACTTATCTATATATCTAGTAGGTACAATATTTGTACAGATATCCTTGGGAATGAATTTATTTATAAATACTCAAGGATTTACTAAAATAGGTATGTTTACAGTTATCATAGGAGCTGCTATAAATATGGTGCTGGATCCAATATTAATATTTGGATTTAATATGGGGGTTAAAGGAGCAGCTTTAGCTACAATAATAGCACAAGGAGTATCTGCTATTTTTGTATTAAAATTCTTATTTGGTAAAAAAAGTATTCTTAAAATTAGAAAGAGATATCTGAAGATTAATAAAAAATTAGCGCTTTCCATAGTTGCTTTAGGAGTAGCACCGTTTATAATGCAAGCTACAGAATCTTTAGTACTAGTAAGTTTAAATAATCAATTATTAAAATACGGAGGAGATTTAGCAGTAGGGGCTATGACAATAATGAGTAGTGTTATGCAAGTTATAATGATGCCTCTAATGGGTCTTACTCAAGGGGCACAACCTATAATGAGTTATAACTTTGGAGCAAGAGAAATGACTAGGGTTAAAAAGACTTTTAAATTGTTATTTGTAATATGTTTATCATATTCTGCTTTAATGGTATTATCAATAATGATTTTCCCAGAAGTTTTTGTAAGCATATTTAATAATAAGCCAGAACTTGTTGAAATAACTTCATGGGCTATGAGAATTTATTTTGGAGGAATGTGCTTATTTGGAGCTCAAATAGCTTGTCAGCAAACTTTTTTAGCTTTAGGGCAAGCAAAGACATCGTTGATTATTGCCATGCTTAGAAAAATAGTACTATTAGTTCCATTAATATTCATTTTACCAATGTTTATTGAAGATGGGCTAACAGCTGTCTTATTAGCAGAACCAATTGCAGATATTATATCTATAATAATTACAGTAATCATATTTACAGTATTTTATAAGAAAACTTTTAATAATAACAAAGAAGAAAATCGCAATGAAGTTATAAATAATATATAAGTAGTAAAAAAGAACAAAGATAAAATAAATTATCTTTGTTCTTTTTTATTATATTG
>NZ_JANKBY010000027.1:0-22193 GCF_024621905.1 Terrisporobacter muris | reverse complement strand
TAAAAAAACGATAAAATTTTACAGTTTTTCAACCTTTAAATTCTATCGTTTTATAATTTTACTATTTTATAATTCTGTTTTAGATAAAATCAAATAAACAATTTTCGTCAAATTTTACAAAAACCTTATCTCCTTCTTTTAAAGGTTCTCCATTCTTATTAATTTCCAATTGTATTGCACTAGAATTCTCATATTCTAAATTTTGAACATATACTATATATGTAAATGAATTTTCAAAAACTTTTACTACAGAAAGTTGAAATAAATTTGCTCTACTAAATTGTAAATTATTTTGAACTATTCTTATGTGATGAGCTCTAATGCCAACATATTTTGCACCATCTATTACTTTATTAGATAATACGCATTTGATTCCCCAGTTCTTAGAAAAAACTGTTTTTTCATCAATAATATCTATTTGTGAAATATTCTTACATCCTGTAATAATTGCTTCGGTCATTGACATAGGATGTTTAAATAAACCATCTTTAGATCTTTTGTTTAATCCCTTACCTCTATTAAATACAACTATGTCATCGCATACACGATAACATTCACTTATATCATGCGTTACATAAACTATATGACCTTCAAAATCTTTAATAATTTCTATTAATTCATTTTCCATATTACTTTTTAGATGGTAATCCAGCGCTGAAAATGGTTCATCCAAAAGAAGTATATCTGGACTACAAGCTAAAGCTCTAGCAAATGCTATCCTTTGCTTTTGTCCTCCTGATAATTGATGAGGATATCTATTTTCAAATCCTTCTAGCTTCATTTTTATAAGATATTCTTTTACAATTTTTTTCTTTTCATCCTTACTAAGACTAGATAATCCTATTTCTATATTTTCCTTAATTGTCATATGAGGAAATAAGGCATAGTTTTGAAATAAGTAACCTACTTTACGTTCTTGAGGAGGAATATTTATCTTCTTTTCTGAATCGAAAAATACTCTTCCATTTAAAATTATTTTCCCTTTATCAGGTTTTACAATTCCAGCAATACATTTTAGAGTCATACTTTTCCCACATCCAGATTCCCCTAAAAGTCCTAAAACCCCATTTTCTTGCTCTATATTAACTTTTAGAGAAAAGGTTCCAAAATCTTTTTCTATATCTATTATTAATGACATGACCTAACCCCTCTTCCCTACAATTTCTTGTTGTTTGTCTGACCATTTGTTTAATATTAATATCATTACAACTGAAATAGCTACTATAGTCCAAACCCAAAGCATTGCTCCTTTGTAGTCCATAGCCTGTACTTTAAAGAATATTGCCAATGGCATAGTCTGAGTTTTTCCCGGAATATTTCCTGCTATCATTAAAGTCGCTCCAAACTCACCTAAAGCTCTAGCAAAAGATAATACAACACCACCAATTATTCCAGGCCAAGCAAGTGGTATTGCAATCTTATAAAAAATCTTCCAATTGCTAAGTCCAAGAGTTTTGGCTGCTGATATTAAATTATTATCAATTTGTTCAAAAGCAGATCTGGCACTTCTATACATCATAGGAAAAGCCACTACAACAGCGGCTATAACAGTAGCTGTCCAAGTAAATATAATACTTGAATCCATAAGTTCTAATAATTTTCCCATTGGTCCATTTTTACCAAATAAAAGTAACAAAAAGAAACCAAGTACAGTTGGAGGAAGAACAAGAGGCAGTGTAAATAAACTATCTATAAAACCTCTCCACTTTCCTCTGTAGTTTGCTACTAGATACGCAGTTCCTATTCCTATGAAAAATGTTATAAATGTTGCTAATAATGATGTCTTTATGGAAATCCAAAGAGGTGTTAATCCTGCATTCATTCTTCTTTCTCCTATCTTAAAGCCTATTTAGCTTTTTTAAATCCGTATTTTTCTAAAATAGTTTGTCCATCAGCACTTAATAAGAATTCTTCAAAAGCTTTTGCTTTATCTTGTTTTTTACTAGATTTTAAAACTGCTATTGGATAGTTTATAGGTGAATGACTATCTGCTTCAGTAGTATAAGCAACTTCAACACCATCGGCACCTTGTTCATCACTTAAGTAAACAAATCCAACCTCAGCGTTTCCTTGTTGTACCCAAGCTAAAACTTCTTTAACATCTTTAGCTAAAACTAATTTATCTTTAACTTTGTCATATATCTTTGTGTTATCTAAAACTTCTTTAGCATATTTACCAGCTGGTACTGATTCTGGATCACCTATAGCTATTTTACTTATATCATCTGTAGATAGTGCATCTAAGTCTTTAACTTTTGTTCCTTTAGCTACTACTAATACTAAATCATTAGTTAATAAAGTTTTATTAGTATCTGCTAATAATAAATCTTTGTCTGATAATGCAGTCATTTGTTTTTCACCTGCTGATATAAATACATCACAAGGTGCTCCTTCTTCTATTTGTTGTTGTAAGGCACCAGATGCACCTAAGTTAACTTCTAATTTTACATTTGGTTCTATTTCTTTAAACTTTGTCTCTAATTCAGCCATTGCTTCTTGTAAAGATGCTGCTGCAGATATATTCAATGTAACTGTTTCTTCACTTGCAGTATCATCTTTTTTACTTTTATCTTCACTGCTAGAGCATCCAACTACTCCTATGGCTAAACTTAAAAACAATCCTATTATTCCTAACTTTTTTAATACTTTCATAAATATCCCCCTTTATTGTGTTTAATTACGTTTCATAGTATTATGTCATGTTTTATAACTTATATTGTATATATTTGATACTTTTAGCGCAACAAATTTGTACATTTTTTAGAATAATTAGCAAAAAAAATATTTTATGCTACAATATTTCTAGGGGGGTGTTTATTATGAATTCATCTTTAAATGCAATGGAAGTTGCACAAATGCTAAACATTACAAAAAATACAGTCTATGAAATGATAAAAAGAGGAGAACTTCCCTCTTATAAGGTTGGTAGGAAAATAAGAATCGATAAAACTGATGTTGAAAATTATATAAATAATCAAAAAAATACATTTACAAATAAACCTATTTTGTCACTTGAACCTACTATTAATATTAAATCCTCTTCAGTAAAAAGTGGAGAAATTATAATTTCTGGCCAAGATATTATTTTAGATATCTTATGTAGAATGATCGAATCTAGAACAAAAAATATAAGAACATATCGTTCTAATATAGGTAGTTATAATGGATTATATGACATGTATAATAATAATGTTTCCATATCTTCTTGCCATCTTTGGGATAGCGAAACAGATACATATAATACTAACTTTGTAAAGAAACTACTTCCAGGTGTATCTTGTACTTTAATTAATATTGCTTATCGAATGCAAGGCTTTTATGTTAAAAGCGGAAATCCTAAAAATATTAAAACATGGAATGATTTAAATAGAAGTGATATAACTATGATTAATAGAGAAAAAGGTTCTGGCGTTAGGGTTTTACTTGATGGAAAGCTTAATTCTCTTAATTTATCAAATAATATAAAGGGATATGAAAATGAGGAAACATCTCACCTTAGTGTTGCTAGCTGTGTTGCTAGAGGTGATGCTGATGTGGGAATTGGTAATGAAAAAGTTTCTAAACAAGTAGATAATATCGATTTTATTCCTCTTCAAAAAGAACGTTATGATTTAGTTATAAAAAGTTATGATTTAAATAACCCAATTTATAAATCTATTGTTGATATTTTATCTTCTAAAGAGTTTAAAAGTGAACTTGAAGGACTTGGAGGGTATGATTTAAAAGATACTGGTAAAATTGTTGGACAAACCTAAAATTCACTTTATTTATGTGGCAAAAAATAATGCTCCTCAAGTGGAGCATTATTTTTTATGGTTCAATTAACCCATATTTTATCTTTATCCTATCAAGCTTTTCTATCATAGGTTTACTAAGCACAAATAAGAAAAATATTGTTGATATAGCATGAACTATATTAAATGGAACACCACTTATATATACTGATATTGCACCTGCTTTTGTTATATTTTTTTCCGAAAACATAAGTATTGATGCAGTATCTAATAAGAAACCATATATTAAAAAAGTTGAAATACCTCCATATATGCATAGAGATATTTTCTTCTTTTTTAACATTCCTTTTTTAAATAACACTCCTGCTATAAATCCTATTATTCCAAAAGCAAACATTTGCCAAGGAGTCCACGGACCCTGCCCAAAAAAGAAATTTGAAACAAGTCCAGACACAGCTCCAACTAAAAAACCTGCTTCTCCTCCAAAGCAAACTCCTGTTATTATTACTATAGCTGCAACAGGTTTAAATTGAGGAAGCATAAAAAATGCCCCCCTTCCAGCTACCGCTATAGCTGCTAGTACTGCTATTATAACTAATTCTCTTGCCTGTGGGTCTCTATCCTCAAATACCATAAAAAATGGTATCATAGTTTCTATAACTATAATTAAACTAGTCATATAGTAATTTTCCCTTTGATTTCCATGAAAAACTGCCCAGTATATAGTAAATGGTATGGCAAGTAGTATTATAAACATGGCTACAAAAGTTCTTTTACTTAATTTTGAGTCGGTTAATATATGTCTATTTGTCACTCTGTTTCTCATAAAGTAATATCGTCTGCTTTTTCTTCTTTTTTCTTCAATATTTATGACTTTCTTATATATGGTCTTCTCTTTTGCTACTTCTAATGAGTTAGTATCATAATATAGCTCGTCTACTAAGCTAGTGTTTGTAGAACTGATTCCTTGTTCCCTTTGCATAAAGTTATCACATCCTCACATGTTACAGCATTTTCAAATACTTGTCTGCTCATTCTATTTGCTACAGTAGTATAGAAACTATTTCCCGAGAAAAATTTATTTGGTGTATTACTAGTTACAATATTTCCATCAAAGAAAAGAGCACATCTATGAGCATAACTAGCACAAAACTCTATATCATGAGATACCATAACTACTGTTACTTTACTTTCTATTAATTTATTAATCATTTTAGCAAATTTAACTTTAAAATGTGCATCTAAACCTTTTGTTGGTTCATCAAGTATTAATAATTTAGGTTCTAAAAGTAATACCTTTGCCAAAGCAGCTCTTTGTTGCTCTCCTCCACTTAAGTCATAAGGATGATGATTTAATAAATTTTCTATTTCAACTAGTCTTGCTACTTTTGCTACTTTTTCTGCTTTTTCTTTTTTACTCATTCCAAACTTAGGAAGCATTTCATATAAATCCTTTTCTACTGTATTTTTCACAAATAAAGCTTGAGGATCTTGAGGAAGAATAGCCAAATTATTATCAAATAATTCTTTATTTTTATATTCTTGTATATTCTTACCAAAGATCTCTATTTTACCTCTATAAGGTTTTCTTATTCCACATATCAAAGAAACTGTAGTACTTTTACCTGTACCATTTCCTCCTACCACGCAGAAAAACTCTCCTGACTTAACTTCAAAATTTAAATCTTTTAAAACGTCATTTCCGTCTTTCTCATATTTAAACCAAACATCCTTCATTTTTATGGCAGCTTTATCTTCTGATATGTTATTTTCTTTATCATCTTCTATTCTTGTATATGCAACTTCCTCATTAGAAAATAGCTCATTTATAAAATATCTACCTTCTTTTACTGTAATTGGTGTTTCATTTGTATTTAAAGAAGATGCTATTTTTATAGGTGATGGCATTGCCTCAAACATTTCTGGTATTAGTTGTTTCACTTTACCTCCAATGTTCTTTGGCTTGTCATCAATGATTATTTCACCTTCATCCATAAGTATTATTCTATCTGCCATATTAAATACTTCTTCTAAGTCATGCTCTACCATTACTATTGTAATTCCCAACTCTTCATTGATTTTTTTTATAGTCTTTAAAAAATCACTAGCTGTTATTGGATCTAGTTGACTTGTTGGTTCATCTAAAATCAGTGCAGAAGGTTGCATGACCATAATTGAAGCTAGATTTAATAGTTGTTTTTGTCCTCCAGAAAGCTCTGTTACATTTTTTCCAAACCATGTTTGTATCCCAAAGAAACTTGCCATTTCAGCTACTCTAAGTCTAATGGTTTTATTATCATATCCTAAGCTCTCAAGTCCAAAGGCTAGCTCATGCCAAACCTTATCAGTCACTATTTGATTTTCAGGACTTTGTAATACATATCCAATCTCTGATGATTGTGTTCTATCATCAACTATATCAAGAGATCTACCTTTGAAATATACCTTCCCTTCCCTTTTCCCATAAGGTGTAAGCACTGTTTTTAAATGTCTTATCAATGTACTTTTCCCACAACCTGATTTTCCACAAATAACTACAAACTCCCCAGATTCAATAGTTAAATCTATATTTTTTAAAGCTTGTTTATCTATATTAGGGTAAGAAAAAGCTAATTGTTCAACTCTAAATGTCTCCATTTTATCTCCTCCTTAATATCAAGAATCACTGGGGTAATGCATAAAAGAAAATAAGCTAAATAATCAATTATACTAAATATTGTAATCGGTACCATTTTAATTGCAGGAAAATAAATCATATTATTTTCGCCTCTATAATTTCCTATTAAAATGATTATTGTAAAAAATATCATGAGTACCATTATCATTTTATCCCTATTATCAAATCTATAGTTAGAAAAACTAGTTCTTCCCTTAAGACCATACCCCCTTGACTTCATTGAATCAGCCGTTTCTATTCCATTTTCTAACGCCCAAGTCATCATTATAGATAAAATTTTAATTCCATTAAGCGCCTTGGTTATTATATTTCCGTTGCTAACGTCTCTACCTATACACTTTTGTGAATTTGATATTACCTTAATTTGAGCCTTATATTTTGGTACAAATCTTAACACCATAGAGATTATAAGTGATAGCCCTGGTATTATTTTTCCAAATAAATATATAAATTTATCTGAGCATACTACTGCATTATAACAAGAGAACCAAAAAATCATAGAAATAAACATAGTTGCTGCTGCTATCCCATAAATAATAGATTCTAATGTTAATGGATTCCCCGTATTAAAATAACAAAGAATTGTAACTCCTGCATGACTAAATGCTGGATTTATTACTGCACAAAATACTAAAAATGGTATCATATATAATATATTAAACTTTATAGCTTTTCCTCCATTAAGACAAATGGAGTAAATAAATGATGTTATAAAAGATATTCCTAAAAATACAGGATGCATAAAAAACATACAAAATAATATTACTACTGTAAAATAATAAAAATTTACAATTGGATGATAAGATTTAAATGAATTTATCATTTTTTATTTGCCATCCAATCACATCCAACATCTTGACCTAAGTCACATGTATATCTCCAATTTATCTTGTCACCATTTTTTAATTTATATCTACTACATCCATAGTTAGGATACCATCCATTAACTTTATACATCCATCCACTTAACTCTCCACCATCAAATTCATATAAATTATGTATACCCTCTATATAATTACTGTTATAAATAGGTGTCATAGAAAATTCCATATGAATCTTATTAGCTTTAACTTCCCTTAATAATACATCAAATACTGTTTCATTTTTATAAAACTTAACTTTTTTAGTTTTATATATAATTCCATCATTAGGAATCATATCACCTTTACCATTCTCTATTGCAACCTTTCTATTAGCTGGCTTTAATAAAGTTTTACAATCTATTGATAAAGTTACATAACCTGCTACTTTACTTTTATCAACTTTATTTCCACCTTCATTCCATTCAAATGGTTTTGGTTTTCCAGCTGGAGTTGGATCTGTTAAATATTTATCCTTTCCACCCTCTCCAGCGGTTCCCTGTTCTACGTTAATCCCATGCTCAATTTTATATTGTAAACTTGCTTGTTCTTTTTCACTTTTACTTTCATTACTTGAACCACTAGATGCACTTGCACTACTTGAATTATTATCTTCATCTATTGCAGCTTGTTTAGGATCGCTACCTACAATATAAAAGTCTCCTTTTCTTTCTTGAATGCTAAAATTAAAAGTAGTTCCAGAAGAATTGTCTACTGTAGCTGTTGTTACTTTTTTTAATTTATCTCCATTATATTGATATATATCTGCCGCAGTGCAGTCTAGTTTATCTTTAAATATTAATGATAATGCAATTTTACTATCTAAACTTGTAGACTCTCCAAATGAAAATCCATAAACAATTTTAGAGTCACATTCTTTTTTTACATCTTCTGCCTTACCATCAATTGAATTAACTAATAAGTTAATATCTTTAGTTTCTGTTATATCCGTAGGTAAAAACATCCACTCATAAGAAAAAGTTTTATTTTCCCCTTGAAGAAGAGCCATTTTTCCACTATCTTTTATTTTCTCAAAAGTTTCTGCTGTAACTGCTCCATTTTCAGGTATTTTATTATTACTTCCCGAAGGGCTACCACCTTCATTGCTACTAACGTTTGAGCAACCTACAAAAGAAAAAATAGTAATGACTATCAATGCTATTAATTTACTTTTTATCTTTTTCATTTTCTCCTCCACCAAAAACTTAATTATTTAAGTTGAAATATAAAGTTCTTTGTTTTTATAGTCTTTTTCTTTGTTGATAAACTAGTATTATCTAAATCACCTTTTATAGTTGCAAATACAGCATCTTCTATTTTCAAGCTTAATCCATCAGCATTTTCTATATTATCCTTTAGTTTAAATTCTAATCTTAATATACTATTTTTATCACTACTTATAGATTTATTAGTAAAGGATTCTCTACCTCCAGATGAGTCCAAATATATAACATTTATTAAACCCGTTTTATTGCTATTATTCACATCATATTGCCAATCAGGAGATTTAGAAGAATAAGTTAAAATATCACCTTTTTTTAAATTTATAAATTCCAACCTATCTTTATCAAAATTAATAGAAAAACTTGCACTAGAATAAATATTTGAAGGCAAATGTGAAACTTTTAAATCTACATTAACAATATTACTACCCCTAGAGTCTTCACTTGAGTTGAAATATAGTTCTACATCTTTTGTTGTTGCTTCTGTTTCACTTACCATATCAATCTTATTATACTTAGTTTTTTGAATACTGTAGATAGTTCCTCCCACTAATACAATTGCAGCAAGAGCCAAAATAATACTGATTTTTTTATTAGTAAAATTTTTTAACATTATGCTCCTTCACCTCCTTTATCATCATCGTTATTATCTTTTTTATCATCATAAATAGTAAAAATTTTATATTTTTTATTACTTGTAAATTTACTTATTATACTATCTATATCTCCATTATCTATTTTAGAATCCACGGATACATTTGCTGCTAAGATTTTTTTATCATTAGGACGACTTAACTTTCCATTTAATATTGATTGTATATTTAATATATCTTGTGCATTTACTACCTTATCATCATTTATATCTCCAAATAATATTTCATCTATTTCATTTTCTTTAAATTCATAATTTTTCATTTCTAACAGAACATCTTTTTCAATACTCTTGTCTATAAGAGAAATATATGTTGGTGATTTGCTTAATTTTGATAGCTCTTCACTATAGTAAAGCTTATATTTTTTATTAAATACTACAGATACTTTATCATTTTTTTTAGGAAACTCTACTATTATGCATTTTTTATTTTCTGCTATTAAACCATCTTTCTCACCTTCATATATGCTTTTTACTACTATTGTAGCTTCCTTATCCTTGCTCTTATTATTAGAAGAAGATATGTTGTTTGATTTATTGATTGAATTATTTGCGCTAGATGAATAAGTTCCTAATGAATTACCTCCATTATTAATTAGAGTACTTGAATTATTTTCATTGTTACTATCTTTGTCATAATCATCTTTATTGTCATCTTTATCTAAATCAGGATTATCTCCAGTATCAAGAGTTTTATTTACATCAGTCATATCATATAATCTATTTTTACCATCTACAAACCTTTGATAGGCAACTAATGCATACATACCTTGATCTGTTGCCATTGCGTCAATATCCATATCTAAAACATGCTTAAATCCTCCACCTTTTACATAGAATGTAAGTAAATTAGATATAAGCCAACTTCCATCTTCTTTTATAAATCGTTCATCTTTTGCTGGATCAATTCCAAGGGCACATAGTGCTACTATAACTTGATCAACACTTTCACTATTTGTAGTTCCCCAACTTTCATATCCGCCTTTTTTATTTTGTAATTCTGATAACACATTAAGTGCTCTTTCTATATAAGGTCTTACTTTTTCATCATTTTTGTATGGAGCTAGAGATTGAAGAGCCATTGCCGTAATATCTGGATCAGGTACATTCCCTCTAAGAGCCCATCCTCCTACGGTTCCAGATTTTTGAGTTATCTCTTTGCTTAATATATAATCTATTAGCATATCCCTTGTTGTCTGAGCTTCTATACCTTTTACCTGTGGTATCTCATAATTATTTGTATCTAATGCAATAAGTGCAAATATAGGTCCATTTATCCCTTGCTTGATAACTTTTTTAAAATCAGCCAATTTTTCTAATAAATTATATCCCCCTACATTTCTTGGATCTTTTCCTATAGATGTTAGTCCTAAAATAACTCTAGAGTACTCTGTGTACTTCATGTTATGTAAAATGCCGTCACATTCTTTTAACGTTTTAACTACATTTGAGTAATATTTATCATAATAAGACTGCGGTACTTTAATTCCACCTCTTGCTAAACATAGTATAGACCATTCCCCACTAAATGTTCCTACTGTTGGGTCAGGTGTATTATTATGAATTAATATACCTGTTTTATTTATTGCTTCCTTAACACTAGGATTGGGAGTTTTAAGTGATAATGAATAAGATCCACTTACAAAAGTACTTATAATTACTAGAATTGTTAATATGCATATTATTTTTTTTAATATTCTATTCCTAAACAAAATCTTTCCCCCTTTATAAAAACATTACTTTATTCTATTTAAATGGTAATTTTTATTTTATTTATATACAATAAAATAAGATAAAGATTATACTTAAATTACTTTAGTAGTACTACCTTTATATACTACTTTTTCAATATACTTCTTATAAAAAAGTTAGGATAAATATTACTAAAATATCCTAACTCCTAAAACTATATTATTTTACTTATAGTACTTTATAAAAATTTTACTTTTTAATAGTTCAAATTATCATCTATTTTGCTTTTGCATATTTTACACTACTATATGAACTATAAACTTTTTTACCATCTACCGTTTTGTATGCTTTTACTTTATAGTAATATGTTTTTCCTTTGCTAAGCTTGATATTTGTGTATGATAATGTTGACCCCTTAGTTACTGTTTTTATTTTTGAGTATTTTCCTGATTTACTTGTTGCTCTATAAACCTCGTATCCAGTTGAGCCTGATATTTTATTCCAACTTACTTTAATTTTTTTACTCCCTGTACTTAATTTAATACTTGGAGTCAACGGCTTTGTTGTTATTTTTTTAGAATCACTAAAATTACCATAATAAATTTTTCCACTAACTGTTTTATACGCTCTCACTTTGTAAGTATAACTTGTCGCAGAACTTCTTTTTGAATTTGTATAATAAGTAGTACTATTTTTAGCTACTTTACTTATATAATCATAAGATTTAGTCTTAGAATTATATCTATAAATTCTATATCCAGTTGCTTCTGACACTTTATCCCAAGTAAGTTTAACTGAAGAAGTTGTTGATGTTGCTTTCACATTTTTTACTTTTCTTGGTTCAATTTTAAAAGTAACTTTCTTTGAAAATCCTTTATAACTATTTTTCCCTGTTACGGTTGCTATAGCACTTCCGATATTTTTATTATTACTATATGATACTGTATAATCTGTTCCTAATTTTAATGTTTTACTTCCATCTTTTACTGTAACTGTCGGTTTTATTTCTTTTCCTGTATATGACTTATCTGATATTGAATATACTGAAAACTCTTTTTTCCTTACAATTTTGAATTTAGCTTTTCCTATATAACCTTCATAATTGCCAATACCTGTTACTGTTACTGTAGCACTTCCGACATTTTTATTATCACTATATGATACTTTGTAATCTGTTCCTAACTTTAATGTTTTATTACCATCTTTTACTGTAACTGATGGCTTTATTTCTTTTCCTGTGTATTCTTGGTCTACTATCTTATTAAGTGACAATATTTTAGGTTTTTTAGCATTATCTAGAGCTTTATTTAAAGTAGCTAATGTAGCATTCACTTCGCTTTGTTTAGATTCCATATCTTGTAATACACGGTATGCTTTATTGTAAGCTGATTTTACATTTTTATCTTGCAAAATATGTTCTTTCATATCTGAACTATTTATTTTAGCAACAGCTGTAGTTAAATCATCCTTGTTTGCTGCATCTATTAATGCATCAGTACCACCATCATCTGACATGAATGTTGAGCCTAAATCAGCTCCATATCCCCAGACAGTATATTGCCATCTCATTACGTCTCCATCTTTTAGTTTATAACTACCTGATCCATAGTTAGGAAACCAATTATTTACAGCATACATCCAGCCAGACATAAATGTATAATCAAATTCACCTAACCATTCATCTCGGTCTCTTCCATAAGGCTCATCACATACATCTAAAATATATTTAGGTATTTTAGCATCTCTTTTATCTTTATCCCTTACACTTGCTAAATAAAATGTTTGTCCTACTACTCCCGATTGATTTCCTATACTTCCTGTATATTCATAACTACCTTTTCCCAAATTTTCATCTATTAATCTAGTTATAACTTTTGCGCCAGTATCTCCTTCATATATAGGAACTCTTACTGGCTCTATGATATAACCAAGCCCTAAAGTAAATTTTTCCATGCTAACTGTAACATATCCTTTTGGACTAGAGGCAGCTTCAGCATTTTGTGGCATAACAAAACTCATAACAAAAGTTAAAACAAGTGCCATTAATACTGATAACATTCTCCCTAATATAGATTTTGCTCTTTTCATGAAATCACCCCTTAATAAAAGTATTCTAACTACTCATTTGATTATAGTTACTGATAAATTTCTTATCAATAAATTAACAATAAGATTACACTAAAATCACTACAGTAGTACTACCTACCTCTACTACCATTTATATAAATAAATCCTCCAAATTTGGAGGATTTATTAAAAATGGCAAATTTTATGACAAATATATATTAAATTATATTATTTGATGACTTTTATTATTTTACAGTTATATATTTATAAGTACTGGCTGTTGCTGTTTTGCTCATTTTCACTGTAATTTTAGTCTTTTTCTTTTGTTTTGGTATACTTATTGAGTAAGTACCATTTTTACTAACTTTAACTGATTTTCCTACTTGCTTGTCATTTACATAAACTCTAACTGTTGCTCCTGATTGACCTTTACCAGTAACTTTTTTTGATGTTGATTTTACGGCATTTACAGTAAGTGACTTAGAGAAAACATTTAAAACTGTTGTTGTTTTTAATCTTGTGCAATATCCATTTTTTGAAATTCTAACACTTATCTTAGTATATAGTTTTTGTGAAGGTATTTTAACGGAATATTTTCCATTTTTTCCTACAGTTGCTGTTCCTATTATTTTATCTCCATTGTATACCCTAACTGTAGCACCTACCATACCTGTTCCAGTAACAAGTTTATTATTTGGTTTTACTCTATTTACTTTAAAAGTTTTTATTTGCTTTAATACTGTTTTTATTGCTTCTTGAGAAATATATCCACCTTTAGTCATTTTTATAGTGACTTTTGTTCCACCTACTTGACTAGGTATTTTTATTGAATAGGTTCCATCAGCTAATACTACTGAAGATCCTATTAATTTACTTCCAACATAAGCTTTCACTTTCGCTCCGCCTTGTCCTTTTCCTGTAATTGTAGTTGCACTGTATTTAATATTATTTATAGTTACATTATTATCAAATTCAGCTTTTAATTTACTTACTGCTTCGTTTAATTTATCTACCTTTTCCACATAATTTTTTTGATCTTTGCTTAATTTATCATAAGCAGCTTTTACTTCTTTAATTTTTGCATAATCATTTTTTGTTATATTGGCTGGTATTTTACTTATTAAGTTATCTACCTTAGTCGCCTCTTTTAAGTCTACTTCTCCTTTTGCTACTAAATCTTTTAAATTATTGATTTGTGATATGGTTAATAAATAATTTTGTACATCCTTATCAAGTTTATCAACTTCATTTAATAATGATTTTCCTTCTTCTAATTGTTTTTTATTAGTAATTACTAAAGAAGTTTCTTTTACTTTACTGTCAAATGCATCAGCTTTTTTAATTAATTTTAAGTTTGCTATCACTTTGTTATAATCTTCTCTTGCTGAATTATTTGAATCAAAATATTTTTTAGATTGTGAGTTTAATGATTCATATCTATTTACTAGCATCTTAGCTTTTTCTACAGTACTTCTATTAGCCTTTAATGGCAATTGTAAATCTCCAAATTCTTTTACAAGAGCTTGTGCAGTTTCTTTATTTACTTTGTCTTTTCCTATTTCAGCTACTATTTCATCTAAAGTAGATTTTGCAGTTTTAACTTTGTCATTATTTTTAATACTGTCTTCCATATTTCCATATGCACTTATTGATACTACCGCTTTATTCATATCTTCTTCTAGTGCTGGTCTTTGAATTTTCTCAACTAAGCTTACAAAGTTGCTTATCTCTAATTCTTTAATTTTTTCTATATAATTATTTAATTTTAATACTACAGTATTATCTACCAATAATTTTTGATCATCACTTAATGAGTCATACATTACTTTTGCTGATAATATATCTGATTTATTCTTATCGCTATATCCATCACTTAAATTAATATTATTTATAGCTTTAATAACTTTATCTGCAAATGCTCTGTTAACTGCTTTTATACTAACAATTGCATTTTCTGCATTTATTATTTTAGTTATATTATTTATTAAATCACTATTTAATAATTCTTGCTGTTCTTTTGTTAATGAATCGTATGCTTTCCTTGCTCCCTTTACAATATCTTCATCTTTTAAAGTTATTTCATCTGGAAGTTTAGATATAACAGTTTTTACTTTTTCTATCTCTAAATTACTTATTGTTTCCTCAGCTTTAAGTAATTTTTCTAAGTTTGTAACATATTTCTTTTGCTCCTCTGTTAATGAATCATATACTCTTCTTACTTCTTCAACTTCTGATTTATTAGCTAATGTAACATCCCCTATTGCATTAATTTTTTCCATAACAGAGTTTGCTGTTTCTTCATCTTGACTTATAACAGTTACTTTACAGTAAGCAGATTTTCCACCTACTTTACCGTATATATTTGTAGTTCCTGCCTTTTTACCAGTAACTACACCATTTTTATCTACTATAGCTATTGAGCTACTAGAAGTTGTCCATGTTGCTGTTTTATCTACTGTTGAATTTTCTGGCTCTGTAACTACAGAAAGTTTTATAGTACCATTTACACTTATTTTTGCTGTACTTGGATTTATAGTAATTTTTGTTATAGGTATATTTACTGTAACGCTACATTTGGCTGTAAATTCACCTATTTGTGCCACTATATTTGTTGTTCCTGCAGCAATTGCTGTTACTAAGCCATTCTCATCAACTTTTGCAATAGATTCATCTTCTGATTTCCATGTCACAGTAGTATCTCCCATAGCATCCCCTGGTAAAGGAGTTGCACTTAAAGTAGATGTCTTTCCTGTATCTAAAGATAATTCTGTTTTGCTAAGCTTTACACCAGTAAGCTTTGATTGAACTGTTACATTACAAGATACAGTTTGCCCATTTGCATAAGCATATAATTTTGTAGTACCTACACCTATACCTTCTATTGTTCCATCTTGTGAAACTGTTGCTATTTTATCATTTTCTGTAGACCAGTATATATCTTTAACTATAAAGTCTCCATTTATCTTTAATTCTAGTTTTTTACTTTCATTTTTTTGTAAAGTTACATCATTCAGTGACATTGATATCGCATCTGTCATATCATAAAGATTATTTTTACCTTGTACAAACCTTTGATAAGCAACAAGGGCATACATTGCTTGATCTGTAGCCATACCATTTAAGGTTCCATCTAATGTATGTTTAAATCCTCCACCTTCACAGTAATATTCCATAATTGCTGTTACTAACCAATTTTTTTCTTTTATAAATCTAGAATCTGTTGTTGGGTCTATGCCTAGGGCGCATAAAGCAACGATAACTTGAGCCACACTCTCACTATTTACTGTTCCCCAACTTGCATAACCACCATTCTCTTTTTGAATTTTAGAAAGTGTAGCTAATGCTCTTTCTATGAAAGGAGCTACTTTTTTATCATCTTTATATGGCGCCAATGATTGCAGTGCCATGGCTGTTATATCTGGGTCTGGTGTAGTTCCACTTAACGCCCATCCTCCAGCTTCATCAGTACCAGTTTTTATTTCTTTACTTAGTATATAATCAATATATTTTTCTCTTGTAGCTTGTACTTTGCCTTTTGGTGCTGTTGGCATTTTATAATCCCTAGTATCTAAAGCTATAAGTGCAAAAATAGGCCCATTTATTCCTTGCCATACTACTTTATCAAAATCTCCTAATGGAGCCACCATATCATATCCTGCCACATTTCTTGCGTCCTTGCCTATTGAAGACAATGCTAAAATTAATCTTGAATACTCTGTATATTTTCTAGAATGTAATACGCCTTTTTTCTCTTCAACAATCTGCTCTATTCTTTTATAATAATCTTCATAATAATTTTGTGGGACACTTATATTTCCCCTTGCAAGAGAAAGAACTGTCCACTCTCCTGCATTTGTTCCAAAAGCAGGTTCTGGAACAGTATTTATCATGAATTTTCCAGTAGAGCTTATTGCATCATTAACAGATGGTGATGGTGAATTTATGTTATCATTCACACCTAATTGTTTAAGGGCACTTTCTAAGGATTTTAAAGCACTATCTACCTCGTCTTGTGTACTTTCCATATTTGTTAATACATTATTGGCTTTATCATAAGCTTTTCTTACTTTCATACTGTTTAATAATGATAATTTATTATCTGCACTATTTACTTTTGCAACAGCTGTTGTTAATTTGTCTTTATTAGCTGTTTTAATCGAACCCCAAGATGATCCTAAATCTTCACCATATCCATATACAGTAAATTGCCATCTCATTACATCCCCATTTTCTGGGTGATATCCTGCTACACCTACATTTAAAAATTCATTTGCTACAGTATACATCCAACCTGACATTTGAGTATAATCAAATGCAGATAGCCAGCCTTCTTTTTTTCTACCAGTAGGATCACTTGATAACTTTTCTAAAATATATGTTGGTATATTTTCTGTTCTGTAGTCATTATCTTTTATACTAGAAATATAAAAAGTGCTTTCAAGATCCCCTGTTGCTTGATAATTTCCACTTCCAATAACTCTGTCCATAACTTTAGCTCCATTATCACCTTCATAATAAGGAACTATAATCGGCTCTTGTATATAACCCAAACCAAGCGTAAATTTTTCTACACTTAAAGTTACATACCCTTGAGGAGTTTTTCCCTCAATATAGCCCAACTTCTGATTAGTCTGATTCTCTGTACTTGCAAATATTGGACATATCATATTAAATACAAGCACTAAAGACATCATTAGGGATAAAAATCTTCCCTTGAGTTTTTTCATCAAACTCATCCCCCTTTTAAGTTTATTATTGTGACTTTTACAAAATATTTCTAAAACGGATATATTTTGTTATATTAAAATTATATAAAAAAAAAGACCAGAACATAGTCTAGTCTTTTTGTATTAGTATGGTAGTACTACTTAAAGTAATACCATATAAATATTTTTATTCTTTACTTTGTAACTTCACATAAGAAATTGCTTCTTTTCTATTTCGGAGGTTTAACTTAACAAAAATATTACTAACATGTTTTTTTACTGTACATTCTGTAATATACAGTTTATTACCGATTTCTTTATTATTGCAACCATCTCCAATTAATTGCAACACTTCATCTTCTCTTTTAGTTAGTTTATTTCTACTATGCTTTTCTTCATGTTCAAATAACTTTTCCAATAAGTCCAAATCATAATATTTTTTCCCTTTTATTACACTTTGTATAATAGAGGAAAAATCATGTTTATCAGGTATATCTGCAACATAACCTTCCACGCCATTTTTTAAAGCTCTCTTAAAAATAACACCTCTTTTTCTAATATCCAATACAATAACTTTTATTCCTTTATTAATAGACTTTATAGATTCTATAAAGCTTAATAATTCTAAATAGTCATTTCTAATATCTATTATTATCATTTCAATATTATCGTACTGCATATTACAAATAAGTTCTAATTTTTTCACAGAAATAACTTCAATTTCATCTTCACTATTATTTAGTATATCTTCTACTACTCCAATTATAATATCTGATTCTGAAATAACCAAAACACTCATTTTATTTCACTCCTTAGCAAAAACACAAAAAATCAATTAAGCTGACATTTTAGTTTTAAATTTATTTCCTCAATCTTGAAAAAATTATAACCTTAACCCAAATAAATTCCTTTATTTCTTTAACTATATGTATTTATAAAAAAGTCTATCACTTAAGTTAAATCCTGTCAATTAAAGTAGTACTACCTTATTGTTCTAAAAAAAACCTCCTAATAAAAAGGAGGTTTCTACCTAATCAATAATTTTAAAATATTTCATTGCATGCTCTATTCCATCTTCATCAATATGCTTTGTAACAAAAGTGGCCTTTTTAAATAAATCTGGATTTCCATTTCCCATAACTATACTATTTGAAACATTCTCTAACATAGGTATATCATTATTACTATCTCCAAAAGCAAAGGTATTTTCTTTATCAATGTTAAAATGATTAACTAAGAAATCTATGCCACTCCCTTTTGAATGTCCTTTAGGTACTAACTCTCTTGTTCCTTTTCCATGATCTATATAATCAAATAGTTCTTTTATATCTTCACAAAAGTCGTCTATATATTTATTATCATCGTATCTAATAAACATCTTATTAAATGTCATATTATCTAAATCATAGGTCTTTATTGGATAGTTTTGTTTTCTTAAATTTGATAGTAAGAAGTCATCTTCTGTGTTTTCATCCACATATATTGCTTCTTCACCTTCTAGTACAGCATTTAACTTATATTTTTTTAATGAATCTAATATGATATTATAATTATCTTTGCTTACCCTATTGGAATAAAGTACCTCATCATTAACTTCTATATAAGTACCACATCCACAAACGTATCCATCAAAACCTATTTCTTTTATATCGTCACCAATTAATGATTTTGTTCTTCCTGTATTTATAAAAATTAAATGTCCTTTTTCTTTTGCTTTTTTTAGTGCAATTTTTGTACTTTCCGGTATAGTGAAAGTTTTATGAGAAAGTAAAGTTTCATCTATATCAAAAAATAAGATTTTTCTATTTTTCATGTTATTATCCTCCCTAACGCCTTTTTCTTCACATATAAAATATAGCCTTAAGTTATATTTTTTTCAATTGTATTTTTTCTATGACATATTTATTTAAAAAAAGCCAGTATAAAACTGGCTTTATTCATCGTCTTTGATACTATATCTAGCATCATCTATTATATTTGGATCTTTATATACATTTTTACTTCCCCTCATATTGGGGTCTTGTGGACCTTTATATTTATCAAGCTCTTCATTAATTATGCCGATTGCCCATATTATCATAAAAGCATCATCAAAAAATCCTAATGGACCAAATAAAGCTTCTGGAATAATATCTATAGAAAATACAAAGTATATTAGTGTAGCTACAAAAGAAAAGAATACTTTAGCCTTTCCTAAAAAAAATACATTTCTATCACTAAAGTAATCTGCAACTTTAGGCAGATTCTTTATAAATCCTATACCAAATCCAGCTTCTCTAAATTTTACTAATACCCTCTTAAAACTATCTAAAAACCTGTTGCCAGTATTCATAGTCTTGTTCATTATACATTCTCCTTAAGAATAAGATATTTCCACATAATTGTTTATACAATATATTAAAACAAAAATGGACTATATTCAAGAAAATTTTTTATGTATTAGTATAGTTTATTCTACAATTAATCCTATTAACCTTACTAATTCTAATCCTTGGCTAGCATTTACTTTAGCCTTGTATAGTTCTGGTATTCCAATTTCTATTCCGTCAATTTCACAGTTAGACAAATTTACATCTTCTAAATATGTTCTTGTGAAAACTGTTTTTTTAAAATCACAATCATCAAAATTTAAATATTTATTTTTTACTTCCATAAATACACTAGAAGCAAAAGACGAACCTTCAAAACTTACCTTATTCAATTTACTGAAAGCAAAGCTACTGTAGTCACCTAAAATATTCTTAAATAAGCAATCTTTTAAATGTGCATCTTCGATTTTACACCCTATCATTTTACAATTTACAAATTCAGTCCTAAAAATACTTCCTTCAGAAAAATCAATGTTTGATAAATCACATTTCTCAAATATCACATCTAGTAAGTCTATATATCTAAATGTACAGTTTTCAAAATTTACATTTTTAAAAACACAACTGTCAAAAGATAACCTAGACTCATCCATTGTTGGAATATCAATGTTTTCAATCAGTTTATCACAGATTTTTTCATCTTCTTCTATTAATTCTAAAAAGTCATCCACAGTGTTTATCACTTCTAAATTAATATTTATTTTAGGCTTTTGAATTTTTTTCAATTTACTCATCTCCATCCTTAAAATTCCTCCATACTCTTTGGAAAAATAATTATTTTTATTTAATTATATTACCATTTATTTATTTCTTTACATATAATTTTCCCGTCAGCGTATTTTTCTAAATATTCACAAGCCTCATCCATATATTTAGCTAGTTCATCATCTCCATTAAACGAAATTATATTCATTAAAATATGCTTAGCATCTGTAGTTATCATTGCTCTTACAGAATCTGAAGTAGTGCTGCCAAATTTACCTTTATCATCATAAAATACTGGTAAATGAGCAATATTCAACTCTCCCTTTCCTATTCCTGTATAAGTTTCTCCCTCATCAGCTATAGTAAAATGAATCTCTCCACTTATTTTATCTAAATCATAAGTTCCCACTGAGTATGAAGAATTTAAAGAAATTAAATTATTTATATCTACTACATTATTAACTTTGTATAAACCAAGTCCCCTAGCTATTCTTCTATATAATGCCTCAGAAGATAGTCTATATCTAGATGGATCTTTTCCAAAAGATTTATAAGCCACCCTAGAATCTGCAATATTTTTTATTGTAGTTATTGACTTAACAGGAACATTATTTTCTATTTCTTTCGCTTTTTCGTCAATTATATTCCATAATTGCTCATTATCCTCTATTACATTTACATAAGCTTCGATAGAGCCTATTGCTATATTATTACATTTTTCATTAATTTTATCATCAATTATTATTTTCATTTTTTCAGCCCCTTTTCTATTTAGATATAATTATACTATAAAAAAATATATTTATCATTTTAACCAATTTTTTGTTTATATCCACACTTAATTTACCAATAAAAATATTTTCTTGACATAAATTATTTTTATAGCCAAATTATCCCATACACTATGTTAAAATGATAATAGTTAAAATATTATTTTAAGAGGTGTGAATATGTTAAGTGAAAAACTAGAAAAAAGTTTAAATGATCAAATAACCTTTGAATTCTATTCTTCATATACTTATTTAGCAATGTCTGCTTTTTGCGAGTCATCTGACCTAAGTGGATTTGCTAATTTTTTTAGAGTTCAAGCAAAAGAGGAGTTAGACCATGCCATGAAGTTATATGATTATGTATTCCAAAAGGGTGGCAAAGTAGTTCTTGGGGAAATAGAACAACCTAAAAAAGAGTATGATAGTATGGTAGATCTATTTGAAACCGGTTTATCTCACGAAAGAATAGTAACAAATAGAATTTATGATATTACTGATATAGCTACTGAAGAAAGAGAACATGCTACTATAAGTTTCTTAAAATGGTTTATTGATGAGCAAGTTGAAGAAGAAAATAACTTTAACTCTTTACTAAAGAAAGTTAAAAGATGTGAAAACAATTCAGCAGCACTTTATATGCTTGATGATGAATTAGCAAATAGAACTTATATGGCTCCTGCTACAAATTAATCTATAAAGTTATCTATAATGACAATCATTATAGATAACTTATTTTTT
>NZ_JANKBY010000279.1:0-5082 GCF_024621905.1 Terrisporobacter muris | reverse complement strand
GTTATAAACGATTATAAACACTTATATACATAAATGATATGTGGAAGGAGGCAAAATAGTTGAATATAATTATAAGTAACTCTTCGGCAGTACCTCTTTATGAACAAATTCAAAATCAAATAAAATCACAAATTTTAAGTGGAGATTTATCTAGTGAGGAATTACTACCATCAATAAGATCTTTAGCTAAAGAACTTAAGGTAAGCATAATAACTACGAAAAGGGCATATGAAGAGTTGGAGAAGGAAGGCTACATAATAACTGTTGCAGGTAAGGGCAGCTATGTATGTAGTCAAAGTACAGAAAGATTAAAAGAAGCAGCTCTCTTTGAAATGGAGAGCAAGTTGGAGGAAATAATTCTAGTAGCTAAGAAGATGGGAATAGCTCAAGGTGAGTTTATAGAAATTATTAAAAGTATTTATGAGGAGGTTTAAAAAATGAATGCAATTGAAATTAAAAATTTAAGAAAAGATTTTGATAGTTTTTCTTTAAAAATAGAAGATTTGAAAATTCCAGAAGGTTTTGTAACAGGCTTTATTGGTCCAAATGGATCTGGTAAAACAACTACAATAAAATTAATATTAAATATGTTAAGTAAAGATAGTGGAAGCATTAAATTGTTTGGAAAAGAATATAAAAATGATGAGTTATCATTAAAAGAGTACTTAGGAGTAGTAGGAGAATTTAATGGTTATTTGCAAGAATCAAAGTTAAGTAGAATAAAAAGTTCTCTTTGTATGTTTTATAAAAATTGGGATGAAAAACTTTATAAAAGATACATGGAAGAATTTGGATTAAATGAAAACAAGGTTTACAAAGAATTATCTAAAGGTCAACAAAAGAAATTTGAAATAGTAATGACACTGTCTCATCATCCTAAAATAATAATAATGGATGAGCCTACAGCAAATCTTGACCCTTTAGTAAGAAATGAAGTGCTAGAAATGTTACAAGAAAGAATTGAAAAAGACAATGCCACAGTATTTTTCTCAACACATATAACTAGTGATTTAGATAAAATAGGAGATTATTTAGTTTTTATTTATAAAGGTGAAATTTTCTTGGATGGTGACAAAGATAGTATCTTACAAAATCATGTTATAGTAAAAGGGAAAAATGAATTATTACAAAAGGATACAGAAAATGTATTTATATCAGTAAATAAGACTAGCTTTGGATTTGAAGGCTTAGTGAAAAATAAAGAAAAAGCTTATGAATTATTTGGCGAAGAAGTAGTTTATGATAAACCTAATTTAGAAGATATATTAACTTATTATACAAGGGGGAATAAGTAATGAGAAATATAATGAATTTAGTAAATTTAAGTTTTAATAATTTTCTTTCAATAAAGAAGATGGCCTTATTTATTATGGTTGTTTTTGGAGTTGCATCTTTAGTTAATCCTGGTTTTTCATCAATGCTAGTGGGAATGATAACTTATGTTATAGCATATCAAACAATGGCGTATGAAGATTCATATGGAATAGATCACATGATTGCTCACTTACCAGTAACAAAAAATGAATATGTTATATCTAGATATATTTTTGGTATAATAACTATTGTTGGAGCAGGTATATTATGTTCTTTAATATTTTTTATATCTAAAAAAATGAATTTAGTTGATTTAACAGGAATTGATTATAAAATAATTTTATATATGGGTATAATAAGTGCGGTGGTTTTAATATCAATTTTAATTCCTGTATTATTATATTTCGGAATGAAAAAAGGTAGAATGGCAATAATACTTATATTTATGGTTATAGTAATGATACCGTCTTTAGTTATTAATGATATTGAAACAGCTATGAATATATTAAATAAATTAAGTGAAATGAATATTAATCTTCTTAGCGGAGTGTTAACGATAGTAATATTGCTTATATCATACTTTATAACTAGATTTTTATATGAAAAAAAAGAAATAATTTAATATGAAAATAGCATGATAAACTTGTTAACAAATTTATCATGCTATTTTTTATATAACAAATTATTAATTTAAGCAACTTTATTATCATCATCTTCATCTGATTGTTTTTGTGCTATAGAGTAAAGAGGTAGTCCGATTAAAGTAATAAGGACGCCGCCTAAAGAAATTACAGTATTTTCTATACCTGCAAATAATAATTGATTAATTACAACAAATAATCCACCAGCTATAGCTATTAGCGGTACAACTGGATATAATGGAACTTTATATGGCCTATTTAATTCTGGTTGTCTATTTCTAAGTAAAATAACACCTATAAATGTTAGTACATAGAAAGACCAAATTGCAAACATGGATAAATCAGTTAATAAGTTAAACTGTCCAGAAAGTGCATAAAGGGCAGATAAGACACCTATTACTATTGTTGCATTTCCAGGGACACCACTATTATTCAATGAACCATAGTATTTATATCCAGGTATAGATTTTTGCTGACCTAAAGTATAAAGAATTCTAGGGCCAGTTAATAAGTAGCCGTTAATACAACCAAATACAGAAATAAGAATTCCTGCAGTTATAATTTTACCACCCATAGGTCCAAATATAACTTCCGCTACTGCAGAAGCTGGAGAAGCATAATTTGCTAATTCATTTGCTGGTAATACCCATAAGTAAGCTAAGTTTATTACTATATAAACAACCATAACAAAGGATAAACCACCAACTATTGCCCTTGGTAAATCTTTTCCTGGATTTTTCATTTCACCAGCTATGGCACCAACATTAATCCATCCATCATAAGCAAATAAGATAGCAATTAATAATTGGCCTATAACAGAGCCTGTAGACACACCAGGACCTACTAAAGGAGAAGTTATAGGATTGTCACCACCACCCTTTATAAAACCAAAAATAATTATTAATATAAGAGGGATTAATTTACATATTGTAGCAATCGTTTGGATAAGGCCAGTAGTTTTAGAACTTAGAGTATTTAAAATACTAATAAGCAAAATTACGCCTAAAGTTATGGGAACTACTAAACTTTCGTTTCCAATAAGACCTGCACTTTGGCTACCAAACATAACTGCAAGGGCGGCAATAGTTGCAGGAAAAAATAAAACAGATTGCATCCATCCTGTTAAAACACCAAATTTTTTACCGTAAATTTCTTCGATGTAAACCATCATACCACCAGTTTTTGGTATGGCAGCAGAAATTTCTGCTGCAGTTAATCCAGCAGCTATTGTTATAACTCCAGCTACAACCCAGGCTATCATTCCAAGTCCAGGTGCTCCTCCAGTTAAGGTATAAACTGCTTGAGGTTTGAAAAATACACCACCACCAATAACCATACCTACAACAGTAGATAAAGCGGCAGCAAGACCTAAATTTTTTTGTAATTTTTGACTCATAATTTAAATTTCCTTTCAAAAAATTATCTAAATAAAAAATTATAAATTCAACTACATAAAGACGATTTGTAGTATTATTAATTACAAGGGAATCTAACCTTGAATTATATATTAATATTTGTAAAAGGAAATTTTTTATGTATTTATCAAAAATTTAAATTTATATACTAAAAAAGCTCCTCCAAAGATTATGAAGAAGCTCTTAGATTTTATTATGCTATTTTGTCTAAGTCATTATGGTTTTCTTCTTTTGCAGCTTGCTTTTGAGCTATGCTGTAAAGAGGTAAACCTATTAAAGTAACTACAACTCCACCTAAAGATACTAATGTATTAGTCATACCAGCGAATAATAATTGATTTAATACAACGAATAATCCACCAGCTATTGCTATTAATGGTATTATTGGATACATAGGAACTTTGTATGGTCTGTGTAAGTCTGGTTGTTTCTTTCTAAGTATTATAACACCTATGAAAGTTAAAACGTAGAATGACCATACAGCAAACATTGATAAGTCACTTAATAAGTTGAATTGTCCAGATAATGCATATAATGAAGATAATACACCCATTATTAATGTAGCATTAGCAGGAACATCATTTCTATTTAAAGCACCTACTGTTTTGTATCCTGGTATAGATTTTTGTTGTCCTAAAGTATATAAAACTCTTGGTCCAGTCAATAAATAACCATTTATACATCCGAATACTGATATTAATATACCTACAGTAACAACTTTACCACCCATATCACCAAATATTACAGTTGCAACAGCAGAAGCTGGGTTAGCAAATTGAGCTATTTCGTTAGCTGGTAATACCCATAAATAAGCTAAGTTTATTGCTATATAAACAGCCATAGTTATTGATAAACCACCAACTATTGCCTTTGGTAAATCTTTTCCTGGATTTTTCATTTCACCAGCTATGGCACCAACATTAATCCATCCATCATAAGCAAATAATATTGCTATTAAAACTTGTCCGATTACAGACATTGGAGATAAACCTTCAGCAACTATTGGAGTAGTTATTGGGTTAGCTCCACTTCCTTTAATGAAACCAAATACTATTATTATAACTAGTGGAACTAATTTAGCAACTGTAGCTACAGTTTGTATTATACCTGAAGTTTTAGAACCAAAAGTATTTAAAACACTTATGAATAATACTGTACAAATAGTTATTGGTATAATAAGGTTTTCGTTTAAACCAAGTAATAAAACAGTTTGGTTACCAAACATAACAGCTATTGCAGCTATTGTTGCAGGGAAGAATAAAACTGATTGCATCCAACCTGTTAACATTCCTAATTTTTTTCCGTATATTTCTTCAATGTAAACCATCATACCGCCAGTTTTAGGTATTGCAGCTGAAACTTCTGCAGCAGTTAAACCAGCAGTTATTGTAAGTATACCAGCAATAACCCAAGCTAAAATACCAAGACCTGGTGCTCCTCCTGTTAATGTATAAACCGCTTGTGGTTTAAAGAATACTCCACCACCGATTACCATACCTATAACTGTAGATAATGCAGCAGCAAGTCCTAAGTTTTTTTGTAATTTTTGACTCATAATTACGATTTCCTTTCCAATATTAATTTTTAAGTAAGTTGATTATTTTTGCTTTTTCTTGAAAAGCTTATCCGTAAATAATACTTTCTTATTATATAATTTTATAACTAAGATAACAATACTTTTTTTTTACATATAATAAAAATTTTTTAAGTGG
>NZ_JANKBY010000278.1:0-5084 GCF_024621905.1 Terrisporobacter muris | reverse complement strand
AATCATTAAAGATAATTTATAATAATACTTATTTAAAATTTAAGGAGAATGCATATATGAAAGATTTTACAATGAGAACAAGCCTTATTGTTGGAGACGAAGGCATAGATAAATTAGAAAAATCAAATGTTATAGTATTTGGAGTGGGTGGAGTTGGAAGTTTTGCTACAGAAGCTCTAGTTCGTGCTGGAATAGGTAATATAACTATAGTAGACTTTGATGATGTTGATGTTACTAATATAAATAGACAATTGCCAGCGTTGCACTCAACTGTAGGGAAATTAAAAGTAGAAGTAATGAAAGAAAGATTATTAGATATTAATCCAGATTTAAATATAAGAGCAGTTGCTAAAAAATATAACAAAGAAACTACGGATGAAATACTAATAGAAGATTATGATTATGTAATAGATGCCATAGATATGGTTACATCTAAAATTTTATTAGTTGAAGAATGTAATAAAAGAGGATTAACATTAATATCTTCTATGGGGATGGGAAATAAATTAGATCCAACGAAGATAGTAGTTACAGATATACATAAAACTCACACTTGTCCACTGGCAAAAGTAATGAGGAAAGAATTAAAAGATAGAAGAATAAAAAAACTTAAGGTTGTTTATTCAGAAGAACAACCACAAGAACTAAAGAAAAGAGTAATGAATGGAAGAAAAGTTACTCCAGGAAGTACTTCATTTGTACCTTCTGTTGGAGGATTAACAATAGCTTCTGTTGTCGTAAATGAGTTATTAAATAAATAATATATGAAAAGCCCTTTTTAGGGTTTTTTTTAATGTATAATACTTTTTACGTGAAAATTTTAAGTAATGTCGTTATTATAAGTGGAACGAGCATCTCTTGTTGATGTTATGAGTATAGTGAATTTTAGAAATTTGTAAGAAATACATAAACAAATTTTTTAGAATCATAGATTATTATAAATTTATAAGTTTGGAAATAAATTAGGAGGAAGTATGAATAAACATAATGTATTAGTTGTAGATGATGAAAAAGAAATACCAGACGCTATTGAAAGGTACTTAATGCCTGAAAATATAAGGGTACTAAAAGCTTATGATGGAAAAGAAGCTTTAGAAATTATAGATAATGAAGAAATTCATTTGGTAATAGTGGATATAATGATGCCAAAGATAGACGGTATTGAAGCAACTATGAAAATAAGAGAAGAGAAAAATATACCAATAATAATGTTAACAGCTAAATCTGAATATAGTGATAAAATTCTAGGATTAAATATAGGTGCTGATGATTATATTACAAAACCATTTTATCCATTGGAACTAATAGCTAGGGTCAAATCTCAGCTTAGAAGGTATATAAATTTAGGAAACTTTAAAAATGAAGATAGAAGTAAGGTTATAACTATAGGCGGCATAAAGTTAGATTTAGAAAGTAAACTGCTTATAGTAGATGGGGAGGAAAAGAAAATAACTTTTTTAGAGTATAAAATTTTAGAAGTGCTTATGAAAAGTCCTGGAAGGGTATTTTCAGCAGAAGAAATTTATGAAAAGGCCTGGGATGAAAGGTGTGTAAGCACAGATACAGTAATGGTTCACATTAGAAGGATTAGAGAAAAAATAGAAATAAATCCTAAAGAACCAAGATATTTAAAGGTGGTGTGGGGAATTGGATATAAGTTCGAAAAAGTTTCAAACTACAGTAAGCAAATTTAAAAAATTTGCATTTGCAATTAATATATTAATAATTTTAATATCAATATTATTAATCATGTTCTTACAGAGAAAAAAAGATGCAATATTAATTATTGCTTTAATAATATTTGTAAAAGTAAGTTTATTATATACATTTGATAATTGTAGAATTATATTATTTTTACAACATATAAGAGAAATGTCAAATACAAGTTATTGTGTGTCAGAAATATTAGAAAAAACTGATGAAAAATCAGAAATAAGCCTTGTATTAGGTAAGAAATATAAAAAGGTTTTAAATGAAATGCATAAAGTTGAAAAATACACTTATGAAGCAGTTATAAAAGGAAAGCAAAGTGAAAAAATGGCTAATACAGTGGTAGAAGATGTGGGTAAAAATCTTATTAAACCAGTGGAGAATATAGATAAGGGTGTAAAAAGTCTAAAAGAAAATATGAATGATGAAATTCTTGATTATATAGAAAAAGAAGCTTATACAATGAAAGACACAATAAATGAGCTTTTTGAATTATCAAAGGCAGTAACAAAAACCTTAGAAATTGATATTCAAAAAATTGATATAGTTTCTCTAATAAAACAGGCATTGGTTGAATATGAAGGAAGATTGGAAGATAAAAATATAAAAATAAAAAAATATATTCCAAATGAGAAGATATTTATAGATGCTGATGGAGATAAATTATGGAGGGTTCTTGAAATACTGGTTGAGAATATATTAAATCATGCTAAAGAGAGAACTAGAGCCTATGTTGAAGTTAAAGAGATGGAAGATAATATTGAGTTAACTTTGATTAATATTTCAAAAAATGAGTTAAATATGGATGTTAAAAAGTTTTATGAATTAATAAATGAAAATAAAAACTTAGGAATACCTATAGCTATCAGTCTAATTGAAGTGCAAGGTGGTAAGTTTGATATAGACATAGATGGAGATATGTTTAAAGTAACTTTGTTGTTTAAAAACAAAGGGCTACAAGGATGAAAGGAGTGAGATATAAATGATAGAAAAATATATTTATTCTCACGATGAAGAATTAAAATATTTAAGTGAAGAAGAATTAAAGTATAGGGGAAAACTAATAAACCCTTTATTTATAGAAAAACTAACTTGGTACTTATTATTATTAATTTATTGTGTATGGGTAAGGAAAAACTTAAAATTATCATATGGTATTTTTGAAACTGGACTTGGAGGCTTTCTTAATGGTCCTATGGCAAATAGTGTAGGATACTATTTATTAATATTGATATATGCAATAATAGGGTTAACCGGAGTAAGTTTAATAGTGAAAACAGTTCAACTTTACGCTTTGTCAGCGAACAGTAATGAAGAGGGAGAAATGATTATAAAAAAGAAAATATTTAAAAAATGGTGCACATACATTTTAAATACAATATTTTCAATTAGCTTAATAAACTATATAACTTCAAATTTACAGATTTGGTTCAATATACTTATAATAACTATTGTAACAAAAACAATTATAAAATTAATTGGACTTTTAATAATCCAATTTAGAATAGCTATGATAAGTGGAGCTTTGGAAGATGCCATAGAAGAAGTGGAAAATGGAGATTTTAATAAAATTGAAGATTCTATGGCGGAGCTTATAGGCGATGGAGATGGAATAGAGTTTATTTGGGGATTGGGATTTAAGCATATTCTTGTGGAAATAAAAACACTATTTAGAAAAATTGAAGATATAACAAAAGAAGAAAAAGAACTTTATCAAAATAAGAATTATTTAATAACTAATTTATCTCATGATTTGAAAACACCTTTAACTTCTATTATCAATTCAATTTACATATTAAAAAATGAAACATTGAGCGAAAAAGAGAAAAAAGGACAAATTGAAATATTAGAAAAAAAGTTAGAAAGATTAAATATTTTAATAAAAGACTTGAATGAAACTGTAGATACAGATTATGAAGGTTTAGTAGTCAAAAAAAAGGAAATAAAAATAAATGAGCTTATAAAAAATGAAATAGAAATTTATAGCGATAAATTTAAAAGCTCTAATTTAGATATAAAATTAAATGTTCCCAAAGAAGATGTAACATTATTTTTAGATGAAGATAAAACCATAAGAATTGTTGACAATATACTTAGTAACATAAATAAGTATTCACTAGAGGACACAAGAGTTTATGTTGATATAATTAAAAAAGAAGAAAATGTTGAAATAACATTTAAGAATATTAGCAAGTATGGTATAGATGTTGATGTTAATACAATAGGTGAGAGATTTGTTCAAGGTGATAAATCAAGAAATATGGAAGGTCATGGTCTAGGCCTAAGTATAATAAAAAGTTTAGCAAATATACAAGGTGGAAAAGTAGAATTTGATATCCAAGGGGACTTATTTAAACTTGTTTTAAAATTTACTAAGATATAAAATAAAAGGCTGCATTTTTCAATGCAGTTTTTTATTTTATAAGTTACTTATATTTTTTAGTAGTAAAAATCTTGTAACCGTCACTATAAAATACTAAATCTCCGTTAATATCAGTACGAAGTGTCTTAGCACCGTATTTTTTTAAAGTATCTAAAGTTGACTTATGTGGATGACCATATTGATTTTTGTAACCACAAGAAATTGCTGCAATGGAAGGACTGCTATCTTTTATAAAGTCATCAGTAGAAGACGAACTACTTCCATGATGAGCCACCTTCAAAAAATCAATATCATCAAGTTTATATGAACTAGTCATTTCTATTTCATTTGGTTCTTCACAATCTCCTGTAAATAAAAAATCCATATCATTGTATTCTAAGTTAAAAACAATAGAATTTTGGTTATTATTATCTTGTATATAAGATGGGCTAAGTACATTTATAATTGTGTTGTTGTCTATTTTTATGTAATCATCTTTACTTAAATAATTAATTTTGAGATTTTTATTTTCGCATGCTTCTACTAGATTATAATAATGAGAAGAATCATCTTTTTGATTTGGTGTATAAACTTTATTTACATTGAAATTAGTAATAATCTCATCCAAACTACCAATATGATCCTTGTCCAAGTGAGTAGCTATAACTATATCTAAGTTTTTCACTTTATTAAATTTTAGATAAGTTTTTATGATTTTATAAGTACTTTCATCTCCGCCATCAATTAATATATTTTTTTCTTTAGGCGTTTGTATTAAAATGCAATCTCCTTGTCCAACATCTATAATATGTACAGATAAAAATTCTTTATATGGATTACAGCCACAACATAATAAAAGAAGTAAAGTTATTATTATACATTTAATTTTCTTAACCAAATATAAGTCCTCCTAATAATTATTCTTCATATTTTATTCACAATTATTAGGTAAAATATAGATTGTTATACACTTATCAAATATAAATTTAAAAAAATATCAAAAAATTTTGTT
>NZ_JANKBY010000277.1:0-5094 GCF_024621905.1 Terrisporobacter muris | reverse complement strand
TGTAGTAGAATTATATTCTATTATCTATGTATAATTAATAATATACTCTATTAAAAAGTTTGAAAATTGAGTATATTAAAATGATTTTTATATAAAGAAGCTTATATTTAATATGGGGGTAATTAATGAAAAAACATACTATAACATCAGTATTTGGAATTATTGGAATACTTTCTTGGACTATTACTATCTTTTTACGAGAAATATCTATAGATAATACATCTATTAATTTTCTATTAGGGGTAATGCCTAACTTATCTGCAGCTTGGGCATTTATATGGTTGGGTGAAATTATTGTTAATAAGAAAAATATTGATTTTAACTTTAAAATTGCCAGTGCTATCTCTGTATTGATTTTTTTATTGTCAATAATCTCTGAAGTAATACATGATTTATTTTTAAATAGTTCTTTCGATATATATGACCTTATATCAACTGTAATTTCAATTATTATGTATTTAACACTTTTATATTTTAATAAAAATCATATAAAGATTGACGAACAAGATAAACAAATTAATAACTAAAAGAAAAAAGTGGACAAATTTCTCTTTGTACACTTTTTTCTAGCTTATGTTTGCTAACATTCTAATAAATTGTAAATCCATGTTTTCATATCTACTTTCCCCTGTAATACTCTATATCTCTAATATTTTATCTTCTATATTAGCTAAAACTTCACAGTCACAATATCCGCCATTTTCTTCTATCCACTCTATAGATTCTTCCAAAGGTAGATTATTATTTTCTAAAAATTCTTTTGTATATTTTAGAGTATCATTACATCCATTGATTTCCAAAGTTTCATCTATGTAATTAAATAATTAGTCAAATACTTCTATACTAAAAGGAAGCGACTCTCTAATTTTCTCTTTTTCTTCATTTTTAAATTTTTTCAATAACTCTTTCTTTTTTGCTTTGTCCATTATTCTCTCGCTTTCATTTTAAATAATCTACTTAATGTTACGATTCATTTATCTGATTAGATAAATATAAAAATCCCTTAAATACTGAAAAATTTATAATCTATTTCATACTCAAGCGTGCCATATTGTTGAATATTGCACTAAAAGAAATAATCGTAATTATAACAGGTATTTGATAACACGCCATAGTTAGCACTTTATTTACTAAACTTTTCTTATTTTTGGGGGAAAATAAGAAAAATATCATTACTATCCCATAACCTATCATACACCCTAAAGTATTATTTATAATATCATCGATTTCAAATATCCCTCTCTTACTTATTAGTTGAAGTACTTCAATAGAAATTGTCATACATAAGCCTAAAAAATAAGTAATATAGAACTTTTCACATTTTTTGAAAAGTAAAGGCATCACAAACCCAAGAGGAATGAACATCAATATATTAAAAATTATATTTCTTAATTCTAATAAAGAAAATCTATTCCATACTTTTATATAAGAGCTAAATATATGTAAATTTATATTTTCATACATAACCGGTGTTCTATGAATAAATGTGGCTCCTAGTACTATAACAGTATAAATTAAAAATATACCCCATAATAAAATTTTACTTGCCTTTAATTTTTTAGTTCCTTTCATGATTTTCTTATATATTAAAAAGTATATTATTAATAATATACTAATTCCAATGGACACACTAAATAGACCTAGTAAAAAATATTCTCTGGCCATGTGAATTATTGATGTGATTCTCAATTTACGCCTCCTCATATGATAGATTTCTAGTTAGTCTATAAATTCTAGTTACTTTTTTAGTTTAACATATACTTGCATAACTTAATATTACAATATCTTAATTTGCAATTATTTCTAACTAAAATAAATGAGAATTTAAAAAATGAATTAAATATTCTTACATATTTGTTGATAAAAATTAAAAATACTATAAGATTATTAATCAACATAGAATATATATAATAGGAATAATTTAATGCAACTTAATGAAAAATTATATTTTAACGAAGATATTTTAACACTTGAGGGTGAATTATATGTGGAATCAGTATTAATAAGAGATAGCAAAGTATTTGGAGAAAAAAAGACCATTATGCTTATGGAACGCAAGCTTACTCAGAAATAGAAAAAAATTAGAAAAGGCATTAAATGAAAATGCTCAAATACTAGTTCACTGTAATGGAAATGCTGCATGTCAACAATATGAATATATTAAAAGTTGAACCTAATGATATTAGAAATATACAAGTCATTGAAACCCTAAAAGAAGGGGAAACTATATTAAAAAAATAATAAGTCTTAAAAAGTAGCTACTAGATTTTAATTTCTAGTAGCTACACACTATTTCTTTAATTTTTATGTTCAGACTTTTGGCATAACTCTTTTAGTTTACTGTAGATTTTTTTTGTTTTATCTGAATCATTCTCATTAAAAACAATTGTTGAATCCTTAGTTTTAAGTTTTATAAACGGACTTATATTTTTATGTATACATACCTTCGATTTAAAATCATCTCCGTTTACTTTGTATCGTCCATTATTTATATTGGCAGTGTTAAGCCCTGAGCCACCTGAAAGACTTACTTCATTTAGCAGTTCCACCTCAACAATGTCCTCTTCAGTATAAGTATTATACATAATTTTAATACTATTATCATTGACTTCTACTGGCATTAACTTTGAGTCTGCTTTTTTTATTGTAAAGCCTATAAGTAAGGCTATTATTATAAGTATGATAAACGAAAGCACATAACCATATTTTTTAACTTTGTCCATTAATTTTATTCCCCTCTGATTCTTATGTTTAACTGATAATTAATAAACTTGCTATATGTTTTAATTATTAAAACTTGCTTCTTCTAATATACAATCTAATAATTCACCTGGTGTATTTACTACAAAATCAGCTCCAGCCTCTTCTAGTTCATTGTCTTCTGCATAACCAAATGTAACCCCAATACTTGCAGTTCCAGCTTCTTTTGCACCTATAATATCGTGCTTACGGTCCCCAATCATAATTACATCTGTAGGATTAGCGTTCAATTGTTTAAGCACTTCACAAATTACTTCTGACTTTCTTGTTCTTGTACCATCCAACTCGCTTCCAATAATCAAATCAAAGTATTTACTTAACTCAAATTTATCACAAATAGGAGTAGCAAAATGGGTAGGTTTGCTAGTGGCAACGGCCAGTACATATCCAGACTCTTTTAATTTTTTAAGTACTTCTGCCATACCATCAATTGCGCTATTTTCAAATAATCCAACATGAGAATAACGTTCTCTATAATACTTAATTGCAAGTTCTGATTTTTCCACATCAAAGTTATAAAACTCCATAAATGAGTCTAATAAAGGTGGTCCTATAAATGGAATTAAATTATCGCAATCTTCTTCAATTCCAAACTTGCTAAGTGCATATTGTACACTTTTAGTAATTCCTTCTTTGGGATCAGTTATTGTTCCATCTAAATCAAATAATATGTATTTTTTCATTGTTAAATCTATCTCCTTGTGTTTTTACTACCGTAACATAATTTTCATGCTAAATCAACGTTTTGCTCATACCCATCTCTAAGCATTTCCTGTCTTCATTAAAAAGGTGATAATATTTCAATTTATCTATATTTTCCATATACACACAAGTCATAGATATTATTATTTTTAAAAACAGCACTTCTCATAATTCCCTCTAATATAAATCCATTTTTTTCCAATACCCTTTGTGATGCTATATTAGGCTTATATACTAAGCCAGTAATTCTTACAATATCCAACTGTGAAAATGCCATTGAGCAAATTTGTTTTACTGCTTCTGTCATTATACCTTTTGACCACTTATTTGTTAGCAATAGATATCCTACTTCAGCATCTTTGCAATATACATCATCCTTAACTTCCACTGATATATTTCCTACATATTCTCCATCAACAATTATTGCTCTGAAAATACCATCTTTTCCATCATGTTCGTCAGCCATATTTAACCACCATTTTGCATCATCTTCTGTGTATGGAAATGGTATTCTGTTTGATAAAAATTGTCGCTCAACTTTATTACATATATTAGACAATTTGTCTTTATCATTCATTGTCCATTTTTTTAATACAACATCCATATATACCCCCCTTATGAATTTCTATCTTTATTTTAATAATACTACTTTTTTGCAAGAATAAATGTATTATTAAAATAAAATTACTTAGCACTACCTTCTCTTATAAGTCTTGCAAAATCATTTGGAAGTATATTATTTTCCTCTATTTCCTTAGCTGCTTTTTCAAAATCATAATTAACTTCTATTATTTCTACTTCTGCTAAAGATTTACTATTAGATAAATTATCTTCATTATTTATTTCTATAATTACATAATTTGCTTTGGGATTATTTGTTTTTGGCTTACCCACACTACCTGCATTTATAAGCAATTTTTCACCGTAATATTTAGCATAAGGTATATGTGTATGACCACATACTAAAATATCCTCAGATAACTCACTCATAACTTCTTTTGCTTCTTCTGAATTCTCTTTTAAATATTCATTTATAAACCTTGTGCTTCCATGAACTAATTTTATAGTTTTATTGTTAAAAGTTAAAGTTGATTCCTTTGGTAAATTACTTAAATATTTTTTATTTTCATCCGTAGTTTTGCTTGATGTAAACTGCATTGAGAGGCCTGCTTTTTGTGCATCCTTAGGGTCTGGATAATCACACCCACATAAAATTTTATAGTTTCCTATAGCATCATCATAATTTCCCATTATTGTTAGCACTTTATTCTTTCTAATTGTATTTATAACTTCATTTGGCCTAGTACCATACCCTACCAAATCACCTGTACATACTACTAAATCCACATTCCTATTTTCTATATCCCCTAATACAGCTTCTAGTGCATAAATATTGCTATGTATATCTGATATGACTGCTATTCTCATTTGTTATTCTCCTTATCATATATCTTTTTAATTTTTATTAATTTCCTTCAATGTTTATCTTTTTCTTTAAAGTTTTCAATTTATATTATTTTCTTGCTCATATCCTTATGATATTTTATAAAAAAGGTTTTGTAAACTGATTCCAAAGAGAATAAATCAATTTTTTTTGATTTAATAATTATCTTTTGTTTATATTAATAATAG
>NZ_JANKBY010000276.1:0-5095 GCF_024621905.1 Terrisporobacter muris | reverse complement strand
AATAAAGTAGAATGCTTATATGATTACACCAAAGATAAATAATCATTCAAAACCAAAAGATAAGTAGATATTGAAATCACTAAAGAAAAAGATACAGCTTAACGAAAGATGAAATAATATGAGGTTAAAAATATCTATTTTGTAAGTGTAGGAGTATTAATCTTAAAATATTATAATAAGAAATTTAAATATAGATAAAATGTAATAGATAAAGATAAGTCTTTGTCTATTTTTTATTCTTTAAAACTATTTAATGAGTAGGATATATTAGATAAGATTGTGATTTTAAAATAATTAAAAATCATAATTTATATATATTACAAACTAATCAATATCAAATCTAACAAAAAACTGTATCCTAGTATTTAAATAACTACTAAGATACAGTTTTTCATATTCAAAAAAATTCTCAAACAAGGGGTTCGACACCCCTTGTTTTTTTGTATATAAATGAAAGCAATCACCAAAAAGGAGGCAACAAAATGAAAATTGCAATAGGCAACAGCCGTAGGGAAAAACTATGGAAAAATCAAGACATATCTTGGGAAGAGTTTTGCAATCGTGTGAAACAAACCATATACACAGCAGAAAGTGTAGAGGAGTACAAAAGGCTACCAAAGATAGAACAAGACAACATCAAAGATGTGGGAGGTTTTGTAGGAGGTTATTTAAAAGAAGGGAGAAGGAAAAAGGGCAACGTACTTAGTCGCTGTATAGTCACCCTGGATATGGACTATGGAAAAGAAAATGTAATAAAAGAAATAAAAAAGAAGTGTGATTTTAAATGGTGCATCTACTCCACACACAAGCACACAAAAGAAAACCCACGCCTTCGTTTGATTATTCCACTAAAAAATGAAGTCAGTGAAGATGAGTACCCACCACTGTCACGCATGATAGCAAAAGAAATTGACCTGGATTTGTTTGACGATAGTACATACGAAGCTAGTAGGTTAATGTATTGGCCATCCACATCTAGGGATGGGGAGTTTGTATATGAAGAAAATGATGGCAACTTTCTTGATGCCAATTACTTCCTGGAAAAATATGAAAACTGGAGAGATACAACTACCTGGCCTGTATCTTCCAGACAATCACAAATTTTCACAAAAGAATTGAAAAATCAAGCAGATCCACTTACTAAGGAGGGAGTGGTTGGAGTTTTTTGTCGTACTTATTCAATGGAAGAAGCTATGGATAAGTTCCTAACTCATGTGTACTCGCCATCTGCTGTTGATGGTAGATACGATTTTTCCAGTGCAGACTCTGCTGCTGGTGTGGTGATTTATGATAATAAATTTGCCTACAGTCATCACAGTACAGACCCAGCCAGTGGCAAATTGCTAAATGCTTTTGACATGGTTCGTACTCATAAGTTTGGGAATTTAGATGAAGATATGTCACCAGATATTCCAATGAACAGACGATTATCATATTCTGCCATGAATGAATTTGCTATAAATGATGATTTGGTTAAATCAAATCTTGTTAAAGAACGTATGGAAAAATTAAACAAGGAATTTAGTGTGAAAAATGAAAATGATAGTGATTGGCAAAGTCTACTGGAACTAGATAAGAGGGGAAATATAAAAGAAACTTTAGATAACATGGTACTTATACTTGATAATGATGAAAATTTAAAAAGCATTGTTTTTAACTCCCATAGAAACAACATAGATGTGAGAGGAAAACTTCCTTGGGAGCAGGTGAAAAAGGGGTGGAGTGATTCTGACATGGCATCACTGAAAGTTTATATAAGCAAAATTTATGGCATATACTCACCAACCAAGACAAAAGATGCAATCACAGCAGTTGCAGCAAAGAGAGCTTATCACCCAATTAAAGAATACTTGGAAGGTTTACCACAGTGGGATGGGAAATGTCGTGTTGACAACTTACTTATTGATTACTTTGGTGCAGAAAATTCACCCTATACAAAATCAGTAATAAGAAAGACCATGGTAGCAGCCGTAGCTAGGATTTATAATCCAGGGACAAAGTTTGATCACGTACTTATTTTAAATGGACCTCAGGGAATTGGTAAGTCAACATTTTTCTATAAACTAGCAGGACAGTGGTTTTCTGACAGTTTGACTATTACAGATATGAAGGATAAGAGTGGAGCTGAAAAATTACAAGGATACTGGATATTGGAGCTGGGAGAACTGGCAGGTATGCGAAAAACTGAAGTGGAAACAGTAAAATCATTTATATCACGTGAGGATGACAAGTATCGTGTTAGTTACGGTGTTTGTGTGGAAAATCATCCTCGCCAATGTATAATTGTAGGATCTACCAATGCAGAAAATGGATTTTTGAGAGATATTACAGGCAATCGTAGATTTTGGCCAGTGAGAATTAGAGGAAATTCCAAAAAGAAAGCATGGAATATAAGTAAAGAAGAAGTAAATCAAATTTGGGCAGAATCACTTATGCTTTATAAAAATGGTGAAAAACTTTACCTGGAAAATGAAGAGGAAAGCATGGCAATAAGAGAACAAATAAATGCAATGGAAAATGATGATAGAGAAGGTATTGTAAGAACTTATCTGGATACTTTATTACCAGAAACATGGGATAAGATGACCCTTTTTGAGCGTAGAAATTTCTTAAGAGGAAATGAATTTGCAGGAAGTAAACTTGAAGGTAGTGTAAAACGTAATATTGTTTGTAATATGGAAATTTGGTGCGAGTGTTTTGGCAATGAGGCATCCATGCTAAAAGCCACAGATTCATACGGGATTACTACTATTATGAAAAAAATAGAAAACTGGGATAAACTAAGAAAAAATAAAACAGGCTCAATTATTTTACCTATATATGGTAATCAAAGGTGCTATGAAAGAATAACAAAATAAAAAAGAATAATAGAATAAACAAGTCATAAACAAGATTTTGTGTTGTTTATAATCTTGTTTATAGATACAAATGGCTATATATACACAAAAATCAACACTTGAAAAACAAGAAAACAAGAAATTACCTATTGGGCATTGAAAAATAGGTAATAAATAAGCGCATGTGCCTATATGCACGCGCGCATAGGAAAAAGCTGTTTTCTTGTTTATCTTGTTTATTTATGTGAGAAGAGGAGGTTTCATGAAATATATTCCCCATAAGTATCAATCCTATGCAACAGACTTTATACTAAATAATCCTATTTCAGCATTATTTCTTCATATGGGACTGGGAAAAAGTGTAATTACCCTAAACGCATTATTTGATTTGCTGTTAGATAGTTTTCAAGTTAGAAAAGTGCTAGTAATAGCACCCCTTCCTGTGGTAAGAGATACTTGGCCATCAGAAATAGAAAAGTGGGATCATCTAAAAAATCTTGACTATGAACTTGTAATTGGCACAGAAAAAGAGAGAATTTTTGCCCTTAAAAAGCAATCTAGCATTTATCTTATAAACAGGGAAAATATCAATTGGCTAATAAATAAAAGCAATATAAATTTTGATTTTGACATGATAGTAATAGACGAACTTAGCTCTTTTAAATCACACAAATCAAAAAGATTTAGAAGTTTGCTTACAGTAAGACCAAAAGTGAAACGTATAGTAGGTCTAACAGGTACACCTACTTCCAACGGACTCATGGATTTGTGGGCTCAGTTTAGACTTCTCGACTTTGGTCAGCGACTAGAAAGAAATATAAAAAACTATCGCAAAAGATTTTTCATGCCAGACAAAACATATGGACAAAAGGTATTTTCTTATAAACCAAAACCAGGGGCAAAGGATATGATATACGAACTAATCTCAGACATTACTATCTCCATGAAATCCATAGACTATCTGGAGATGACTCCTTGTATTTACGATGAAGTTCCAGTTTATTTATCCAAAGAAGAAAATATAATATATGACCAGTTAAAAGAAGACATGATAGTGTCCCTTACAGCAAAGAATAAAGAAGCTGACAAAAATAATGAGCTTATCAAAGAAGATAATGAGTTAAATAAAGAAAATAATGAGCTTATCAAAGATGATAATGATTTTATTAAAAAAGATAGGGAACTTATTAAAATAGATGCAGTTAATGCAGCAGTGTTGTCAGGAAAACTTCTGCAAATTGCCAACGGAGCTGTCTATGATGATAATAAGAAAGTAACAAATATACATGATAGAAAACTAGATGCTCTAGAAAAATTAATAAAAGAAACAGGTGACAAACCACTATTAATTGCTTATTGGTTTAATCATGATTTACTTCGCATAAAAAAGAGATTTCAAGTTATAGAAATTAAAACATCACAAGATGTGATTAATTGGAATAATGGAAAAATAAAAGTGGCAGCAATTCATCCAGCATCTGCAGGACATGGACTAAATTTGCAAATGGGAGGCTGCGAAATCGTCTGGTTTGCCCTTACATGGTCACTGGAACTATATCAGCAGACAAATGCAAGACTACACAGACAAGGTCAAAGTCAGACAGTAAAAATACACCATATCATTACAAAAGGAACGATTGATGAAGATGTGATAAAAGCAATATCACAAAAGGAAAAGACACAATCAAACTTGATAGATGCAGTAAAGGCAAACCTAAATATTACAAATGATAAATATGGAGGAGATACTTATGACTATTAAAAAAGAGGATATACCTTATGATTTACATACTATGGTAGACATAATAGGATGGGAAAATTTTTTAGATATTTGCAAAATGTACGGAGGAACATTGGTATACATACCAGTTTATAGGAAGGTGGTCATGGGGCAGAGGAATAGGGACATTGCTAAGGAGTATAATGGAAAAAATCTTGATAAATTGAGAATTAAATATGGAATTAGTAAGACTCAACTGAAACAATTATTGAAAGATGTTAAGAGATAGATTACACCTGACTATATAAATAGAAAGAAATAGTATGGCCATTGATATAAAATCAGTGGCTTAAAGCCATAGCGAAGTCATCTCGTTGGCGACATGAAGTATCTTGGGGGAATAAGTCTTTAAGAGACAATAAATAAGAATATTAGAAGATTAAATCCTTCAAGAAATAAAAATAATATTATATTGAATAGAATAACCCATTTGTAATGTTGATAATTTAAATTAATTCCTGTTTTTTAATTATTATTT